>NZ_JBTOLW010000010.1:0-101381 GCF_054552115.1 Pseudohaliea sp.
GTTACTCACCCGTCCGCCGCTCTACTCAGTCCGAAGACCTTTCGCGCTCGACTTGCATGTGTTAGGCCTGCCGCCAGCGTTCAATCTGAGCCATGATCAAACTCTTCAGTTCAATCTTTAACCTCCACCCCATCTCTCAACGGGGCAGGAGGGTGAGCTTTCGCAGTTACCCGCGCCAACTCACAAATCTCGGCTCAGACACTCAGAATCAATGATTCATAAATGAATCGATGAGTCACTTGTGTCTGATAACTTTGCTCCCCGGGCAAGCCCGGAGAGTGAGCTACCAATCCAACAAGTGCCCACACATCTGTCTTCATCTGCCTGTTAAGCAACTCGCTCGGCGCCGGGCCGGGCGTCTCGTCGTGGGCAGTGCCCCTGACCGAGGACGCGCATTATACGCAGGCTTTAATGCCCCGCAAGGGCTTTGACAAAAATTTTTCAGAAAAATGTCAGCGGGTTTCCGGGTGCCCGTCAGGCACCCACGCCGGAACGTCGCCGGCGCACCAGCATGACCGGCCCGGAGGCCGCATAGGCCAGGAAAACCAGCAGGAAAACCCGTGGCGGGTCGACCGTCACGAGGCTGAAGCCGAGCACGACCAGGAGGATGACTACGAAGGGCACCCGTCCGTGGAGATCGACCATCTTGAAGCTGTAGTAGGGAAAGTTCGCCACCATGAGCATGCCGATCACTGCCGTGAGCAGGGCGACCAGGACGGCCACCTCCACGGGAAGGGCATCGCCGACCCAGCCTAGGTCGTGGCAGACCCAGACGGTGCTCGCCATGATGCAGGCCGCCGCCGGGCTGGCGAGCCCGGTGAAGAAGTTCTTGTCGGCACTGTCGACCTGCGTGTTGAAACGCGCAAGGCGCAGGGCGGCGCAGGCCACGTAGATGAACGCGGCACTCCAGCCCAGCTTGCCGAGGTCGCCGAGGGCCCAGCTGAATACCACCAGCGCCGGCGCCACCCCGAAGGAGACCATGTCGGCAAGGCTGTCGTACTCGGCCCCGAACTTGCTGGCCGTGTTGGTGAGGCGCGCGATGCGGCCGTCGAGACCGTCGAAGACGAGGGCGAAAAAGATGGCGATGGGCGCACTCTCGAAATCCCCGCGCAGCGCGGCGACGACAGCGTAAAAGCCGCAGAACAGCGCGCCGGTCGTGAACAGGTTGGGCAGGAGATAGACCCCGCGGCGCTTTACGGTGCGCCCGTTCTCGGAGACCTCCTCCTCGTGGTCGTCCACGAGCATATCGAGGCCAACGGTGACCCGGCTGGCCTGGGTCTGAGCCGCGGTGTCGTCCTCGGGCAGTTGCGTGGGCTCGGCGCCCTCCCGCTGCGGGTTGTAGTCATTCATCGCTGGTCCTCCAGCGCGTGGGCAGCCGATGATATCAAATCGGGCCCGGGTAAGTGCGCGCGGCAACATCGCGCAGGGCTTTCACTGGCGGGTTGTCGAGACGCGAAGCCAGGGCCACCAGGCCGATGAGCAGCTCCGGCAGTGGCTCCTTGAGCGGCAGTGCCTCGACGCCCTTCGCCAGCCCGCCGCTCTGCATGACGATCTCCGGCGCAAACCCCACGCCCAGCCCCAGGGCCACCATGGCGACGATGGCCTCGTGGCCGGCCACCTGTGCATACAGGCGCGGGCGGCGGATCCCCTGCGCCGCAAACCAGCGGTCTATCAGCACCTTGGTCACCCCGCGCTCAGGCACGATGAAGGGGACCGCGGCCCAGTCCACGGAGCCGCTGCGCGCCTCCTCCACGGCCAGTTGCCGGCGTACGGCGCAATCGGCCGCGGGGATGCACAGGCACAGCGGGCTTCGCGCCAGGGCGAGAAAATCGAGGCGCGGTGGCAGGCGCTCCGGGCGCAGGGTGACGGCGACGTCGTCGCGGCCCTCCCCGACCCGGGCGATGCCATCCGCCTGGTCACCCGTGTGCAACATGAGATCGACACCCGGACAGGCATCGCGGAAGCGCTCGAGCACCGGCGAGAGGATGCTCCAGGATGCGGTGACCGAGCAGAACAGGCTCACCGCCCCGGTCAGTTCGCTCTCGCTCGACAGCTCCCGGCGAAGCGCCTGCCAGTCGGCCAGGGAGCGCTGCGCATAATCGCGCAGCGCCCGCCCCGCAGCCGTGAGGCGCATGCTGCGCTGATCCCTTTCCAGCAGAGGCCGGCCCAGTTCCTCCTCCAGGCGCTGGACCGTGCGGCTCACCGCCGACACGGACAGGTGCAGGGCGTCAGCGCTCCGGGTGAAATTGAGCGTCGAGCACACCGACAGGAAAACGCGCTGGCTTCGGACATCCATGTTTTGCGTTATACGCAATACAGCGTCGCGAAGATAGCGTTTTACGCAATGATTGCACCGGCGTATCCTGCGTCCTTCATTACAGGAGGAACTCTCATGGCACAGAACTACTTCAACAGCCTGCCGCTGCGCGAGCAGCTGCAGCAACTCGGCAAGTGCCGCTTCATGGCACGCGAGGAATTCGCCGACGGCGTCGAGCCGCTGCGCGGCAGGAAACTGGTGATCGTCGGCTGCGGCGCCCAGGGCCTCAACCAGGGCCTCAACCTGCGCGACAGCGGCCTGGACGTCTCCTACGCGCTGCGCAATAGCGCCATCGAGGAGCAGCGCCAGTCCTGGAAGAACGCCACCGGCAACGGCTTCACCGTGGGCACCTACGAGGAACTGATCCCGCAGGCGGACCTCGTACTGAACCTCACGCCGGACAAGCAGCACAGCGCCGTGGTTTCCGACGTCATGCCGCTCATGAAGGAAGGCGCCTGCCTCTCCTACTCCCACGGCTTCAACATCGTCGAGGAAGGCATGCAGATCCGCGACGACCTGACCGTGATCATGGTCGCGCCGAAGTGCCCGGGCACCGAGGTGCGGGAGGAGTACAAGCGCGGTTTCGGCGTACCGACGCTCATCGCCGTGCACAAGGAAAACGACCCGAAGGGTGAGGGCCTGACGCTGGCCAAGGCCTACGCAGCCGGCACCGGCGGCCACCGCGCGGGCGTGCTCGAATCCTCTTTCATCGCCGAGGTGAAATCGGACCTCATGGGCGAGCAAACCATTCTCTGCGGCATGCTGCAGACGGGCTCGATCCTCTGCTTCGACCGCATGGTGGAGAAAGGCGTGGACCCGGGCTACGCGGCCAAGCTCGTCCAGTATGGCTGGGAGACGATCACCGAGGGGCTCAAGCACGGCGGCATCACCAACATGATGGACCGCCTGTCGAACCCGGCGAAGCTCCGCGCCTTCCACCTCGCCGAGGAACTGAAGACCATCATGCGTCCGCTCTACGAGAAGCACCAGGACGACATCATGAGCGGTGTTTTCTCTTCCACCATGATGGAGGACTGGGCCAACGACGACGCCAAGCTGCACGAATGGCGCGCCGCCACCCGGGACACCGCCTTCGAAAAGACGGCGAACACGGCGACGGAAATCACCGAGCAGGAGTACTACGACAACGGCATCCTCATGGTCGCCATGGTCAAGGCCGGCGTCGAACTCGCCTTCGAGGTCATGACCTCCGCCGGCATCATCGACGAGTCAGCCTACTACGAGTCCCTGCACGAGACGCCGCTGATCGCCAACCTCATCGCGCGCAAGAAGCTCTACGAGATGAACGTGGTGATCTCCGACACCGCCGAGTACGGCTGCTACCTCTTCGACCACGCCTGCCGTCCGCTGCTCGCGGACTTCATGGCCAACGTCGAGACGGACGCGATCGGCACGGGCATGGGCGGCGACAACGGCGTCGACAACCGCGAACTGATCGCCGTCAACGAAGCCATCCGCTCGCACCCGGTGGAGATCGTCGGCAAGACGCTGCGCGGGTACATGACCGCGATGAAAAGCATCCGCTGACCGGGGGAATGTGCTGGCAGGGCACGCCCCTGCCAACCCCGCCCGGGACAGCCCACACCGCTTCCCGGGCGGACCGTTGGGTCAAACCCCGGGGCGGCACTCTCACCCAGGCCCGTGCCAGGTCCTTCCTCAGGGCCTGAGCACCTTCTCCCCGCGGGCGATCCCCGCCACCCCGGAACGCACCACTTCCAGGATCTGTGCATCGCCGACGGCGGCCACGAAAGCGTCCAGCTTCTCCGTGGTGCCCGACAGCTGGATCGTGTAGGTCCCGGGGCTGACGTCCACGACCTGGCCGCGGAAGATATCAGCGGTGCGCTTGAGCTCGTCCCGGTCCGTGCCGGCGGCGCGCACCTTGATCAGCATGAGATCACGCTCGATGTGCGCGCCCTCGGTGAGATCCACGATCTTCACCACGTCGACCAGCCGGTTCAGGTGCTTGGTGATCTGCTCCATATGGCGGTCGTCGCCGATGGTCGTCAGCGTCAGCCTGGACAGCGTCGGATCGTCGGTGGGCGCTACATTCAAGGTCTCGATGTTGTAGCCGCGCTGCGAGAACAGGCCGACCACGCGCGACAGGGCCCCCGGTTCGTTTTCCATCAGGATGGCAATGATACGGCGCATGTCAGCTCCTCTCGTTCTTGCTCAGCCACATGTCCTTCATGGAACCGTTGGGCGCCACGTGCATGGGGTAGACGTGTTCCATGGGGTCCACGTAGACATCCAGGAACACCAGCCGGTCGCGCAGCGCAAAGGCCTCGTCCATGGCGGCATCGAGCTCGTCCTTGTCGCGGACCGTGATGCCGACGTGGCCGTAGGACTCCACCAGCTTCATGAAGTCCGGCAGCGAGTCCTCGTAGGTACTCATGGCGTAGCGCCCCTCGTACTGCATGTCCTGCCACTGCTTGACCATGCCGAGGTAGTTGTTGCGCAGGTTCACGACCTTGATCGGCGTGTTGTACTGGCGGCAGGTTGACAGCTCCTGGATGTTCATCTGGATACTGCCCTCGCCGGTCACGCAGGCGACCTCCGCCTCCGGGAAGGCGAGCTTCACACCCATGGCTGCGGGCAGGCCGAAACCCATGGTCCCGAGCCCCCCGGAGTTGATCCACCGCCGCGGCTGGTCGAAGGGATAATACTGGGCCGCGAACATCTGGTGCTGGCCGACATCGGAGGTGACGTAGGCGTCGCCGTTCGTCGCCCGGTAGAGGCTGCGGATCACGTCCTGGGGCATGATGTGCTCGCTCTCGCCATAGCGGCGACCGGTAAGCAGGCCGTGCTTGCCGCGCCACTCCTCGATCTGGGCCCACCAGCGCTCGAGGGCACCGCTGTCCGGCAGCATCTCCTCCGCCTTGCCCTGGGTGCTCTTCACCTGCGCGAGCAGATCCGCAAGCACGGCCTTGACGGGCCCCACGATGGGGATGTGGGCGCTCACCGTCTTGGAGATGGAGGCCGGGTCGATATCGATATGGATGATCCGGGCGCCGGGGCAGAACTTGCTGACCGTGTTGGTTACCCGGTCATCGAAGCGCGCGCCGACGGCGAGGATCACATCCGCGTTGTGCATGGCCATGTTGGCCTCGTAGAAGCCGTGCATGCCCAGCATGCCGAGGAACTGCCGGTCCGTGCCCGGGTAGGCACCGAGGCCCATGAGGGTGTTGGTGACCGGGTAGTTCAGGTGCCGCGCCAGGGCCACGAGTTCCTCGCTGCCCTCGCCGAGGATGACACCGCCGCCGCTGTAGATCATGGGCCGCCTGGCCGACAGCAGGAGCTTCGCCGCCTTGCGGATCTGCCCGGTGTGACCCTTCTGCGAGGGCTGATAGGAGCGCATGCGGACGCTCTCCGGATAGCTGTACTCGAACTTCTCGTCCGGGCGGGTGACGTCCTTGGGAATGTCGATTACCACCGGGCCCGGGCGGCCGGTGGTCGCCAGGGTGAAGGCCTTCTTGATGATTCCGGGCAGATCCCGGGCGTGCTTGACCATGAAGCTGTGCTTCACGATCGGCCGTGAGATGCCGACCATGTCGGTTTCCTGGAAGGCGTCCTCGCCGATCAGGTGGCTGGCGACCTGCCCGGAGAACACCACCATCGGGATGGAATCCATGTAGGCGGTGGCGACGCCGGTGATGGCATTGGTCGCGCCGGGCCCGGAGGTCACCAGCACCACCCCGGGCTTGCCGGTGGCGCGGGCATAGCCATCGGCAGCATGCGTGGCAGCCTGCTCGTGGCGCACCAGCACATGGGGGGTCTTGTTGGTCTTGAACAGCGCGTCGTAAATATGCAGGACAGCGCCGCCGGGGTACCCGAAGATAAACTCGACGCCCTCGTCCTCGAGGGCCTGGGCGATCATTTCGCCGCCCGATAACAACTCCACGGCCTTCTGGTCCATGGTTTTCACTCCTGCTCAGCCTCGGGCCGGCGCGTACCCGTCGCCGACCGGTGCATGCCTGAAGCGTGTGGCTGAACAGACGCCGGCAAGACGCCGGCAGCTGAGTGCCACTCCCGCCGGGCGCAACAACAGCGCCTACTCGCCAGAGGGGGAATGACAATCACGAGAACCCGTGCGTGTCGCCCTGCGGGGTAGCGCAGTGTCGGACCCACGGCGCCGACCCATGCGGCGGCACCGTCTAACGGGACATGCGGGCAGCTGGATCAACCGGGACCGTTGATGCAGTGGGCCAGAGGACGGGGGTACCCGTCGCTAGCCGTTACCACCAGCACGACGGCGTTGAGTCTGGGTGCCGGAGAAAAGGCTGTCAACCACAAAAAGTCCACGCTGCCGAGCGGCCGCATCAGCGCGTTGCGCCACCCGGGGGGCTGGGTTATGTTCATGGCTCTGCATCCCGACGGCGGAGCTTCACATGAACGTCAGCACACCGTTCCGCGCAGCACTACTTTCCGTGGTCCTGGCCGTTATCGCGACCGCTGCGCTGGCCGCCGATACGCTTTACCGCTGGAAGGATGATCGAGGCAACCTTGTCGTCTCGGACCGGCCGCCCGAGGACAGCGCCGTGGAGTACGAGACCGTTCGCATGGGCGCCAACGCCATGTCCCGCGCCTTTCGACGTCCCGCTGATTCAACGCCCCCCCGGTCGAGTAAAGAGACGGACGCTCCCGCCGGAGCCGGGAGCGATGACGCCGACCCAATGACCCGTGTTGACCTGCCGGAGAAGGACCCCGAGAAGTGCGCGACCGCCCGCGAAAACCTCAAGGCGCTGGAGACCTTCGCAAGAATCCGCACCAAGGATGAGAACGGGGAATACTACTACCTCACCGAGGAGGACAAGGAACGCCAGCGGGAGCAGGCCCGGGACGCCATTCGCGTGTACTGCGAATAGGCCCCTTTGCACGGCCCGCCCCCCGACGGCGGGCGTTCACGCGGCACCCGCGGCGGCCCGGGAGAAACTCACACCCTCCTGCTCCGAGTAATCCACCCTGATCCCGTCCCCGGGCGCATAATCCCCGGCGAGGATGCGCTGCGACAGGGGGTTCTCAAGCTCCTGCTGGATGGCCCGCTTCAGGGGCCGGGCCCCGTAGACCGGGTCGAAGCCGGCGGCGACCAGCTTGTCGAGGAACGCCTCGGACAGCTGCAGTGACAGCTCCCGCTCCGCCAGCCGGGCCCGCAGGTGAGCCAGCTGGATCTCGGCGATGCCGCGGATCTGCGACTGCTGCAGCGGGTGGAAGACGACCGTCTCGTCTATCCGGTTGATGAACTCCGGGCGGAAATGGTGACCCACCACGTCCATGACCGCCGCCTTCATGCGGCCGTAGTTCTCCTCCCCGGCCATTTCCTGGATCAGGTCCGAACCCAGGTTGGACGTCATGACGATCACCGTGTTGCGGAAATCCACGGTGCGGCCCTGGCCGTCCGTGAGACGCCCGTCCTCGAGCACCTGCAGGAGGATGTTGAAAACATCGGGGTGGGCCTTCTCGACCTCGTCGAGCAGCAGCAGCGAGTAGGGCCGGCGGCGTACCGCCTCGGTGAGGTAACCGCCCTCCTCGTAACCCACGTAGCCGGGGGGCGCGCCGATCATGCGGGCCACGGAGTGCTTCTCCATGAACTCCGACATGTCGATACGCACCATGGCCTGCTCGCTGTCGAAGAGAAACTCCGCCAATGCCTTGCAGAGCTCGGTCTTGCCCACGCCGGTGGGACCGAGAAACAGGAAGGAGCCGTTCGGACGATTCGGATCGGCCAGGCCGGCACGGGAACGGCGCACGGCATTGGAAACGGCCGTCACGGCCTCGTCCTGGCCGACCACCCGGTCGTGCAGGGCGGACTCCATGCGCAGGAGCTTGTCGCGGTCGCCCTCGAGCATCTTGGCCACGGGGATACCCGTCCAGCGCGAGACGACCTCGGCCACCTCCTCGTCGGTCACCTTGTTGCGCAGCAGCGTGCGCTCCACGGTCTCGGCTTCCTGGGCCGCCGCCAGCTGCTTCTCGAGTTCCGGCAGCTTTCCATACTGCAACTCGGACATGCGCCCGAGGTCACCCGCACGGCGAGCGGCCTCGAGCTCGATCTTGGCCTGCTCGATTTCGCCCTTGATCTGCGCGGCGCCCTGCAGTGAGGCCTTCTCGGCTTTCCATACCTCCTCGAGGTCCGCGTACTCCTTCTCGACCTTGTCGATCTGCTCGTTCAGCAGCTCCAGCTGCTTGACGGCGCCCGGGTCGTCGTCCTTTTTCACGGCCTCGCGCTCGATCTTGAGCTGGATCAGCCGACGCTCGAGGCGGTCCATGGCCTCCGGCTTGGAATCGATCTCCATGCGGATGCGGCTGGCGGCCTCGTCCACGAGGTCGATGGCCTTGTCGGGCAGCTGCCGGTCGGTGATGTAGCGCTGCGACAGCTTGGCTGCGGCGATGATGGCGCCATCGGTGATATCGACCCCGTGGTGTACCTCGTAGCGTTCCTTGAGGCCACGGAGAATGGCGATGGTGTCTTCTTCGCTGGGCTCATCCACCAGCACCTTCTGGAAGCGCCGCTCAAGCGCCGCGTCCTTCTCCACGTACTGGCGGTACTCGTTCAGCGTCGTGGCGCCCACGCAGTGCAGCTCGCCCCGGGCGAGGGCCGGCTTCAGCATGTTGCCCGCGTCCATGGAACCCTCGGCCTTGCCGGCGCCCACCATGGTATGCAGCTCGTCGATGAACAGGACAACGCGGCCCTCCTCCTTCGACAGCTCGTTGAGCACGGCCTTGAGGCGCTCCTCGAAGTCGCCGCGGAACTTGGCGCCGGCAAGCAGCGCACCCAGGTCGAGCGAGAGAATGCGCTTGTCGCGCAGGCCCTCGGGTACCTCGCCGTTGACCACGCGCTGGGCCAGGCCCTCGACGATGGCGGTCTTGCCCACGCCGGGCTCGCCGATCAGGACCGGGTTGTTCTTGGTGCGGCGCTGCAGCACCTGGATGGTCCGACGGATCTCGTCATCGCGGCCGATGACCGGATCGAGCTTGCCTTCCCGGGCGCGTTCAGTGAGATCGATGGTGTATTTTTCCAGCGCCTGCCGCGACTCTTCGGCCTCCGGGTCATCGACGCTCTGGCCCCCGCGCACCGCGGCGATGGCCTGCTCCAGGGCGGCTTTGCTGACCCCCGCGTCCTGGAGCATCCTGCCCGCGTCGCTATCGCTCTCCAGCATCGCCCGCAGCGCCAGCTCCGTCGAGATGTAGGCGTCGCCACCCTGCTGGGCCAGCTTGTCCGTAAGGTTGAGGATGCGCCCGAGGCTGTTGGAGATGTGGATGTCCCCGCCGCTCCCGGACACCCTGGGCAGCGCATCGAGGCCCGCCTGCACCGCTTCCTTGAGGCGGGGCACGTCGGCGCCGGCCTTCTGCAGCAGCGGCCGCGTGGAGCCGCCCTGCTGGTCCAGCAGGGCGGCGAGCAGGTGCAGCGGCTCGATGAAATTGTTGTCCCGGCCCAGGGCCAGGGACTGCGCATCGGCCAGCGCGTTCTGCAGCTGGTTGGTGAGCTTGTCCATTCGCATAGCGTTGTCTCCCCTGCCGCCGCTATCGCGGTCGACAATCAATTCGTCAGGAAGACTATTGGGCCAGAAATGACCTTTTTCAATGACGGGAGCGGCGCGACAGCTTCAGGGATTGATGAGAATCAAGGAAACCATGCGACCGGTTTCACCGTCGCGGCGCCAGGAGTAGAAGCGGCCCGCGTCACTCGCCGTGCAGCGCGGGTCCCGGTAGCACGCCGTAACGCCGGCCGCCGCCAGGCGCGCGCCCGCGAGCGTGTGCAGGTCGCCATGGAGCCGGTCCTCGCGGCCGGGGCGGAAGGCCTCGTCCAGCGCCGCCGGGTCCCCGGGCCACTCCGCCGCGAAGGCCTCGCGCACTTCCGGGCCGACCTCGAAGGCCCGGGGGCCGATGGCCGGGCCGAGCCAGGCGCTGAGTTCCCCGGGGTCGACCGCCATGGCGTCGATCGTCGCCTCGAGAACGCCATCCGCCAGACCGCGCCAGCCGGCATGGGCCGCAGCGACGACTCCGGCATTCGCGCTGCAGAGCAGCACCGGGAGGCAGTCCGCCGTGAGAACGGCACAGGCGACACCGGGCCGGCGGCTGACGGCGGCATCCGCGGGCGCGGCAGCGTCATCGCCATCATCGACCACCCGGGTCCCGTGCACCTGGTGCAGCCAGCGCACCGACGTCCCGGGCGGCAGCGCGGCGGCCAGGCGCGCGCGGTTGCGAGCGACCGCGGCCGGGTCATCCCCCACATGCAGTGCCAGGTTGAAGCCAGCGTAGGGGGCGACGCTGGCGCCGCCATCACGGGTACTGGTCAGGGCGGTCGCGCCACCGGGCAGCGGCCAGGCCGGCCGTTCAAGGGCCATGGCCAGCGCCCCTTCCCGCGTTTCCCGCCGGGTCCTCGCTGCGCAGCACCGCCAGCAGGCGGGCGAAATCCCCGGCGAGCGCGCACTCGAAGGCCATGGGCTGGCCCGTTGCCGGATGCAGGAGCTCAAGGGCGCGGGCATGCAGGGCCTGACGGCGGAAAGCGCGGAGCGCCTCGATGAGGCCATCGCTGGCCCCCGCGGGCAGGCGCAGGCGCCCGCCATAGACCGGGTCACCAACGAGGGGATGGTGACGGTGGGCGAGATGGACGCGAATCTGGTGCGTGCGGCCGGTCTCCAGCTTGACCCGCAGCAGCGTATAGTGGCGGAAGCGCTCCGCGATGCGGTAGTGAGTCACCGCTGCCTTGCCGCCGTGAGGCACCACCGCCATCTTCTTGCGCTGCCGCGGGTGGCGGCCGATCGGCGCATCAACGGTGCCACCGCCGGTCAGGGCGCCGAGACAGAGGGCGAGGTACTCCCGGCCGACGGTGCGGGCCTGGAGCTGCTCCACCAGGGAGCGGTGCGCCGGCAGCGTCTTGGCGGCCACGAGCAGCCCGGACGTGTCCTTGTCGAGCCGGTGGACGATGCCGCCGCGGGGCAGCGAGGCCATGACCGGTGCGTGGGCCAGGAGCGCGTTGACGAGGGTCCCGTCACCGTGGCCGGCGGCCGGGTGCACGACCAGCCCCGCCGGCTTGTCGATCACGATGATGTGCTCGTCCTCGTAAATGATAGCGAGGGCGATGGCCTGCGGGGCCCAGCTGACCTCCTCGCCCTGCTCGGCGGCCACGGTCAGCATATCGCCCGCGGCGACCCGGTCCCGGGGGCGGCGCTGCTCCCCCCCCACAAGAAGCTCCCCGGCCTTGATCCAGCCCTGGAGCCGGGCCCGGGAGTAGTCGGGAAACAGGCGCGCTGCGGCCTGGTCGAGGCGCTCTCCCGCCTCGCTCTCTCCCACTGTCGCCGACAACTCGATGCGTTCCGGCATGTCTCTTCCGCTGGTTTGCGCTGGTTTCCGGTGTTTAAGCGGTGCAGCGTCTATGCTTAAATAGCGGCCCGCATGCAGCATGGTACCACGCAGCCGTGAGCCGCCCCCGCCACACTTCCGCTATCGCCCGCGCCCTGCGCGGCGCCGCGGCCCTGTGCCTGGCGGCCCTGCTGATCGCCTGCTCCGGCAACGACGACATGCCGGACATCGCCGCCGACAGCGGCGAGCAGCAGATCTATGACCAGGCCCAGCGCTACCTGAACAACCGCAACTATGACCTGGCGGTGCGCAGCCTGCAGGCGCTCGAATCGCGCTATCCTTTTGGCAAATACGCGGAACAGGCCCAGCTCGAGATCATCTACGCCCATTACGGCGCCTACGAGTACGAGGCCGCCGTGGAAGCCGCAGACCGCTTCATCCGCCTACACCCACAACACCCGAACGTCGACTACGCGTATTACCTGAAGGGCCTGGCTGCGATCAACTCGGAGCGGGACTTCCTCTCGCGCTTCATCCCCATGGATGAGACCAAGCGCGACGTGTCCCGGGCCAAGGAGGCCTTCGCCGAGTTCGCACAGCTGCTCTCACGCTATCCGGACAGCCCCTACGCCGCGGACGCCAAGGCGCGTATGGTCCACCTGCGCAACCTGCTCGCGCGGCACGAGATCAACGTCGCCAACTATTACATCCGTCGCGGCGCCTACCTGGCCGCCGCCAACCGCGGCCGCTACGTAGTGGAGAACTTCCAGCGCACGCCGGCGGTGCCGGACGGGCTTGCGGTGATGGCCCAGGGCTACATCTACCTGGGCATGGACGACCTCGCCCGGGATGCCATCGAAGTGCTTCGCCTCAACTACCCGGAGCACCCGGCGCTCGACCGGGACGGGGAATTCAAAACCAGCTACACCCTGGAGGGGCAACAGCGCTCCTGGATCAACAAGCTGTCCTTCGGGCTCTTCGATCCACCCCAGCCGCCGCAGTTCAACTACCATCCGCGGCCGGGCTGAGCCCGGTCAATCGCCCGGCAGCCACGCCGAGGTGATCGGGTAGCGCCGGTCGCGGCCGAAGCCCCGGCGGGTGATGCGCACGCCGATCGGCGCCTGGCGGCGCTTGTACTCGTTGCGGTCCACCAGCTTCAGCACCCGCTCCACCTGGTCCCGGGGAAGGCCTGCGGCGATGATCGTCTCCGCACTCTCGTCCCGTTCCACGTAACGCTCCAGGATGTCATCGAGCACCGGGTACGGCGGCAGACTGTCCTCGTCGCGCTGGTCCGGCGCCAGCTCCGCCGACGGGGGCCGGTCGATCACCCGCTCGGGGATGCACGGGCCGAGACTGTTGCGATAGCGGCAAAGGGCATAGACCAGCGTCTTGGGAACATCCTTGAGCACATCGAAGCCGCCGGCCATGTCGCCGTAGAGCGTCGAGTAGCCGACGGCGAGTTCGCTCTTGTTGCCGGTGGTGAGCACCAGGGCACCGCTCTTGTTGGACAGGGACATGAGGAGCACGCCGCGACACCGCGCCTGCAGGTTCTCTTCCGTGGTGTCCGCTGCAAGGCCCTCGAAATGCGGGGCCAGCGCCTCCATGAAGGCGTTGTAGGCGCCCTCGATGGAGATGACCGAGTGGCGCACGCCGAGGAGCCGGCTCTGCTCCGCCGCATCCTCGACGCTCATGCTAGAGGTGTAGCGAAAGGGCATCATCACCGCTTCGACCCGGTCCGGGCCCAGGGCCTCCACCGCGACCGCCAGGGTCAGCGCCGAATCGACACCGCCGGAAAGCCCCAGCACCACGCGCGGAAAGCCGTTCTTCTCCACGTAGTCGCGCACGCCGAGCACCAGCGCCTCCCAGGTCGCCGGCAGGTCATCGAGGGGCGTGACCTCTGGGCCCTCGAGGTTCACATGGCCCGCCCCGTCAACCGCAGCGGAGACCCAGCACTCCGCCTCGCGGAAACTTGGCGCACTGGCCGTCACCTCGCCCATGGCCGCCACCGCGAAGGAACCGCCATCGAAAACCAGCTCGTCCTGGCCGCCCACCTGGTTCACGTAGACCACCGGGATGCCCGCGGTGCGCGCCCGGGCGCCCACGACCTCGAAGCGTTCGCGCTGCTTGCCGCGGTGAAACGGCGAGGCATTCAGGTTGAGGAGCAACCTCGCACCGGCGGCAGCGCTGTCAAGGATCGGGGCTTCCTCCCAGATGTCCTCACACACAGACAGCGCAACGGGTACGCCGGCGATGTCCACCACGCACGCCGCGTCGCCGCTGGCGAAATAGCGCTTCTCGTCGAAGACCTGGTAGTTCGGCAGGCAGCGCTTGGCGTATTCGGCAACCAGTTCGCCGCCGCGGAGAACGCCGGCCATGTTATAGAGGCGGCCGTCCACGCGCCGTGGATAGCCGAGCACGACCACGGCCTCGGCCGGCAGTTCGCGGCGCAGACGGTCCAGGGCGCGCTGCACCCGGCCCTCCAGGCTGGGACGCAGCAGCAGGTCTTCGGGCGGGTAGCCGGAGAGCGTCAGTTCCGGGAATACGATAAGCGGCGCGGGCTTTTCGGCAACGGCACGCCGGGCCACGGCGAGCACCCGGTCCGCATTGCCCTCGAAATCACCGACGCGGGTGTTGAGCTGGGCCATCAGAATGTCGAGTGTCGCCATGGGTCAACCGCGGAGCTGGGGCTGGAGGGCCGGTATTCTCCGGAAAAGCGGCGCCGCTGGCCAGTCCGCCGCACGGCAGGCGCTGCTGCTACACTGGCGGCGCAAACGCGACCCTGGATGCGACCGTGAGCAGCCCCTCGATCCTCGTCAGGCCCAGCCCGAATCCCCCGCCGCAGAACCGGGTGCTGTACCGCATCTACCTGGCATACCGGGCGCTGCTCGCCGTGGTCTTCCTGCTCCTGCTGGTCATCCCCACGACAAGCCAGCTCGTGGGAGCGCTGAACCCGCTGCAGTACCTCGCCATGGCGCTTGTCTTCCTCGGCTCGTGCATCCTTCTACTGCTCACCGTGAGTCGCCAGTGGCAGCGCAGCAACACCTTCCTGGTGCTGCTCTTCGCGTTCGATATCATGGCAATCATCACGCTCGCCGATGCCAGCGGCGGCATGGGCAGCGGCTTGCCGCTGCTGCTGGCCATTGCGACGGCCGCCAGTGCGGTACTGATCAGCAACCGCACGCTGGCGACCCTCGTCGCGGCCCTGGCGGTGCTCGCGGTGCTCTCGGACACGATCCGGCTGATTTCCCTCGGGCACCTGGCTATTGCCGACCTCTTCCCGGCGGGCCTCCTGGGGCTGCTCCTCTTCGCGGTATCCACGCTGGTACAGATCATCGCCGCACGCCTCGGCCGCGCCGAGGCCCTCGCCCAGGCCCGCACGTCGGACCTCTACACCCTGCAGCGCCTGAACGAACAGATCGTGCAGTCGATGCAGGCGGGAATCCTCCTGGTGGACCCGGAAGAGCGCGTGCGGGTCATGAACCAGGCCGCCTCCGCCATGCTGATGCCGGACCGGCCCGCCGCCATGGAGCAGGGCCGGGAGCTCGCGGAATACAGCGCGGAGCTTTGCCGCCGGCTGCGCGGCTTTCGCGCCACGGGTATCCAGGCCCACGGCCCCTTCCGCATCCACCCGGAAGGCGTGGAGCTGGTGCCGCGCTTCCGCCGCCTCGACAATGGCGAACGGGAACCGCAGACCCTGGTGTTCCTCGAGGACTACAGCCCGGTGGCCCAGCACGCCCAGTCGCTGAAGCTCGGCTCCCTCGGGAGGCTGACGGCGTCCATCGCCCATGAAATCCGCAACCCGCTCGGGGCCATCAGCCATGCCGCCCAGCTCCTCGATGAATCGCCGCAGGCCGATGCCGGTGATCGACGGCTCCTCGATATCATCACCACCAACAGCCAGCGTGTGAACGAGATCGTAGAAAGCGTGCTGCAGATCTCCCGGCGGGAGCCACCCCGCCCCGAGCTCCTCACGCTCGCGGACTGGCTGCCCGGCTACCTGGGTCGCTACCGATCGGCCTGCGAGCCTGCCCCACGCATCATGCTGGATGCCGCGCCGGGGCTGCGGGTGGAGTTCGATCCGGAGAACCTGGAGCGCGTGCTCAACAACCTCATCGACAATGCCTTGCGCCACGGCGCGGAGAAGACCGGCCGCCGCGAGTGTCGCCTTCACGCCCATGCGGACGCCACGGGCACGCAGGTTCTCCTCGATGTGCTCGACGCCGGCGAGGGGGTGGCTCCGGAAGACGTCGCCCGGCTCTTCGAGCCCTTCTTCAGCCGCAGCAAGAGCGGCAGCGGCATGGGCCTGTACCTGTGCCGGGAGCTCTGCGAGCTGAATAACGCCAACCTGGTTTATCATCCCAAGGAAACCGGCGAAACCTGTTTTCGCATCGCCATGGCGCGACAGGCCGCCACCGCCTGACCCGTGCAGGCGCGGAGCACAATAGCTGGACAAGATGCCATGACTGAACAGAACGTCCTCATCGTCGACGACGAACCGGACATCCGGGAACTGCTGGAAATCACACTGTCGCGCATGGGCCTTCGCACCACCAGCGCGGCCAGCCTCGCCGAGGCCCGGCACCTCCTGGCCGGCGACCCGCCGCAGCTGTGCCTCACCGACATGCGCCTGCCCGACGGCAACGGTATCGATCTGGTCCGCCACATCCAGCAGGCCTTCCCGCGGCTCCCGGTCGCCATGATCACCGCCCACGGCAGTATCGATGCGGCCATCGAGGCCCTGAAGGCGGGCGCGTTCGATTTCATCAGCAAGCCGGTGGATCTCGATGGACTGCGTCGCCTCGTGGAGCAGGCACTGCAGGCACCGCCGGAGGAGGAAAGCGGGGACGAGGGCGGCATCATCGGGGACACGCCGGCCATCCGCAGCCTTCGCCAGCAGGTGGACAAGGTTGCGCGCAGCCAGGCGCCCGTGCACATTCACGGCGAGTCCGGCACCGGCAAGGAAGTGGTGGCGCGCCAGATCCACGCCCGCGGGCCGCGCGCCGGCGGCCCCTTCGTCGCGGTGAACTGCGGCGCCATTCCCGCGGAACTCATGGAGAGCGAGTTCTTCGGCCACGTGAAGGGCGCCTTCACGGGCGCCACGCGCGACAAGCAGGGTTTATTCGCGCTGGCCCGGGGTGGCACGCTGTTTCTCGATGAAGTGGCGGACCTGCCCCTGCACATGCAGGTCAAGCTGCTGCGCGCGATCCAGGAGAAAGCCATCCGGCCCGTGGGCGGTAGCGAGGAGGAACCCACGGACATCCGCCTCCTGAGCGCCACCCACAAGCAACTCGCCAACGAAGTCGGTGCGGGCCGCTTCCGCGAGGACCTGTACTTCCGCATCAACGTCATCGACCTCTACGTACCGTCGCTGCGCCAGCGCAGGGGCGACCTGCCGCTGCTGGCCCGCGCGCTCCTTGCACGGATCGCGGAGCACAGCGGACTGTCGGCACCGGCGCTGACGGACGACGCCATCGCAGCGCTCGGCGCGCACAGTTTCCCCGGGAACGTGCGTGAACTGGAGAACATCCTGGAACGGGCGCTCGCCCTTGCCGAGGGCGACAGCATCGATGCGAGCGACCTGCGCATCGGCCAGACCCCGGCAATTCCCGGCGGCGAAACGTACAATCGCCGCCGCGACGACCGGGACCGCCTCGACGCGGTCGGTGGCGACCTTACCGGCTACCTGGAGGACATTGAGCGCGAGGTCCTCGCCGTCGCGCTGGAGCGCCACCACTGGAACCGCACGGAGGCCGCCGGCGCGCTCGGTATCTCCTTTCGCAGCCTGCGCTACCGTCTCAAGAAGCTCGGCCTCGACCAGCAGTAGCGCCAGGTTCAATCGCTGTCCAGGAGCAGATCGAGCCAGTAGTACCGCCTTGTCGCAAGACCCTTTGCCGCCAGGAAGCGCTCCCCCACACCCTGCGCGGCCAGCGCCTCCGCCAGCCCCGGGACACGAATCGCTCCGTCCACCGGGTATGGCCCCTCCAGTGCCTGGCGGCCGAGCGACAGCGCGTCACCGCTGGTCCCTTCGAGCATCGGTGTCGCAGTCTCCAGGTCGACAACCACCACGAAGCGCTCTGCACTGGCACTGTCGCAAGCGCGGGACAGCCTGGTGTGGGTGGCGAGGAAGACCCGACCGCCATCGATCAGCGGTGCGACCGCCAGCGCATCACCGGGCGCCGCATCGGCGAGGTACCAGCCGGGTCCGGCGTCTGGCGGACAGCCAGCCGTCTCACAGTCTCGCGCGGCGTCGAGGTCGGCTGCCACAACGGTAACTAGCGGTGCATCGGGGTCAAGGGCGTAGTCCCGCACCAGGAGCAGATCGATCCGGGACCCCGCACCCTCCTCGACCAGCGCCGGGAGAAGCAGCCCATCGAAGGGCCGGCCCGTGCCGTCCACGGCCCGGAAAAGCTCGGGGGCGACCGGGAACGACACCCGGCCGGAAACACTCGCCAGCGCCTCGAGGTCGGCAAGGCGGGAGAGCCGCCAAGCCTCCGTCGGCCCCGGGGGCAGATCCAGGCGCCAGAGGGTACCGGCGCTGTCACCGAAGTACGCCCGGTAGGCCCGGCCCTGCGCGTCCTCGAGCATTGCCGGCGCGTGCTCGAGCGCCGCCGGCAGCAGCGCAGCGCGGGCGCTGCGCGAGTCCCAGAGTACCGCGCCGGAGCGTGCGTCAGCGGCAATGAGGCGACCGTCCCCGGCATGATCCCCCGGCCGGGCCGGGTACAGGAAAGCCTCGACGAGAGCCCGATCGATCAGCAGCAAAGCGCTTGCCGGCCTCGCCGACGGGGCCACCTCGAACGGCGGGTACGCGGGCAGCCCCGCGGCACCCGGCAACAGCGCGCCCCGGGACGGACAGGCGGCCCCGGCACCCCCCTGAGCCTGCGCGCCGACAGGAACAAGCAGCAGTACAGCGAGCAGAGCGCACGCTGCCGGGACCGCGGCCCGAGCACCCGTCATGGCGCCGTCCTTTCCATCGCAACAGCTGGCAGCACAAGGCCCGCCGCAAGGGCGACGGGGGCCGGTCCGTCGATGCGCACGCGCGCCTCGATGCGCTGCCGCCGGTACACGCGGGCGCTCGATGCCCCGGAGATTTCCTCCCGCGGGCGCGGGCGGACCGAGGGTGGCGCCAGCGAAACCGAAACGACCCAGTGCGCCGGCGCTTCCTCGAGGAAGGCGGAGAGCGAGGGAAAATCGGACGCACAGTACTGGTCCACCGGGCAGTGCTCACTGCCCGCGTGCCAGCGTTCCTCCGTGCGTCTCAGGAGGAGCTCCAGCGCTGTTTCGGCAAAGTTCCGTGCACGGATCGCCTCCCAGCGCCAGGCCGCGCCGCGTGCCTCCAGCGCGCTCTCCCGGAGCGCTGCGCCGACCATGAGAGCGACGGCGAGACTGAGCACGAGCACCGTCGGCAGCACGACACCGGCCACCGATTGCTGTGACTTCGCGGCGTTCACGCCGCACCGCCATGGACATTGCGAAGCCGCACGGTGCGCAGGTAGACGCGGTGCAGGAAAGGGTCATCTGCGGGAATCGCCACGCGCTCACTGCCGAGCTGAAGCACTCTGGCCTGCTGCGGCAGCCCCAGGGGCGTCAGCGTGCGCACTTGCAGGTAGACGGTAGCCCGAGTCGCAGACAGCAGCTCCACCGCTGACGGCCCCGCGACGGCATCGTCGCTGCGGCCGTCGCGATCCCGGTCAACGTGAAACACGACGTGCAGCCGCTCAACCCCTTCCACGAGACATTCGGAGCGCATGCCTGCGCCAAGAAGGCGCTCAACGCAGAGCGTGGGCACATCATCGCCGGGAAAGACCGAGTAGTCGCGCACGTAGAAGATCGCGTTGTGCCATTCGCGGACTTCCCTGCCGTCGTCAGGCAGGTCGCCCGGCGCCGGGGAAGCCCCCAGATACAGGTACTCGCCCCGGCCGACGTCATCGGCTGCCAGGTACCACTGCGTCCCGCGTGGCTCACGGCCGCCCGGACCGGTTGGCAGCGTCGCGGCTCGCCTCAGGGCCAGTAAATCCGACCCGGCCTGCAGGTAGCGCGCCGGAAGGCAGTCCGGCGTCGTGCCATCCGTCAGTTGCAACCGCTCCCGCGTGCCTCGATCCGCAAAAGCCAGCGACGGCCGCAGCGCCAGCGCCCAGCCGTCGCTCACGCCGCAGCCCGGTGCGCCGGGCGGGGGTATGGCGGTCTCCACACCGGCGCGAAAGCCCGCCATGGCAAGCTCGCTGGCAAGCAGATCCAACCCGCGATCACCGGCCCGCTCGAGCCGGGTGACCGCCGTCTGCCAGAGCAGCGAGCGACGCGCGGTGAGCACAAGCTCGGTCGCCAGGAGCAGCAGCAGTGCGCCGAGCCCGAGGGCCACGACAAAGGCTACCAGGGTCATGCCACCCACCCTTGCGGAGCCAGTCACGGCACCACCCACGCGGTGACCCGCTGCCCGCCATCGGCACAGGACACCCCCCCGGACAGCTCCGATGCCCGCCAGGCGATGGAGAGCGCGAGCGTTGACCCCGTTCTCGCGAGGCACAACCTGGACGCCGGCGCTCGCCATGCTGGACCGCCGCCCGCGGCCTCCAGGGCATGGAAGGCAGCGGGGACTGTCCTGTCGATGGCGGCCAGCGGCAGCGACGCAGGGGCGATGCCGGCGAGCTCAGCGGCACCGTGACGTTGCGCGATATCCAGCACCAGGCGGCCGGCCCGCGCCTGGGCCAGCGTATCGCGGGTTGCGGCGAGAGCACCGAGCTGGGCCCGGAGACCGCCAAGGCCGGCGATGGAGAATACCAGCAGCGCGACGAGCACCTCGAGGAGGGCAACCCCCCGGCCTACGCGCCCGAGACCCTTCAGGCACACGGCTGTTCCTCCCGTGCGGTACGCACGCGCCCGGTCATGCTGACCACGACGTGCAGCGTCCGGGTTCCCCCACCGGAGCACAGTGTCAGCGTGGCCGGCGTTCTGACGGAACCATCGGGGCGATAGGCTATGGCACCGGCAAAAATCCTTCCGCGCCCGTCGAGAACATGCAGTTCGCCCCGTCGCGCCAGGCGTTCGACGCGCAGCAGGTCGTCATCATCAGAGCGAAACGAAAGATCACGGTCGCCATCGGTAAAAAGCAGCCACCCCTCGCCGCTCGCCGCACCACAGGCCGGGTCGCCGGCCCCGGAAGCCAGCGGACACAGCACGGTCTGCCGACGGCCGGCCGACGCGGCCGTTCTGGCAGTGCGCAACAGGGATAGCAGGCGATGCTGCTCGACGGTGGTGGCGATATTGCCCTGGATGGTACGCAGGGCAGGGAGTCCCAGCGACAGGAAAAGCCCGGCGAGGCAGGCCACGAGAAGAAGGTCGACCATTGTGAATCCGCGCATGCCTCCCACTCCTCATCCGTGACGGGGAAAAGGCTAGCGCAGGGACAATCGGTTCGCCCAGCGGGTGAGCGTCTTTGACAGAATGCAGCCGACGGGACGGGACTACCGCCGACGGCAACCCTTAGTCACCGCGATCATCGGACTGCACGTGCAGTAGCTTGCCATCGCTCCGCACCCAGATGGTGTAGCTCCGCTGGAAACGACCGCCGGTCAGGTTGTAGACCCGCCCATCGTCCCCGTTGAACCACTCGGCCTTCGTGACGACGACACCCGCGACAGCCTGTCGTGCACTGCTCAGTACTTCCGGCGGTACAGCGGACAACTCGACCGGATGACTGCCGGCACCGCCGGGCATGGCATCGATGACGGGGACCTCACGCCCGGCCCGGCCCCGGTCCTGTGCCAGGGCAGCTCCTGCGGAAAGGATGAGGCATGACAGCAGGATGAAAAGATGCTTCATGGGCTTGCTCCTGGCGCTCAGCGCTCCCAGGTGGATTCGGCGGCGCCGATGGCACCGTCATCGTCACGGTCCCAGGACCGGCGACCGAGGGAATCCAGTTCCAGAAATCCATCCCCGGCCTGGCGGCTGCCCGCAATCGGCGTCGCCCGGAGGCGATAGCTGGTAGCATCCGCGGCCTCGATCGTGAGGTTGTAGAAAGGATCACCATCGACCGGTGCTGTCGATGGAAAGACATCCGCGGCGGGGCTTCCGGTGGTGCCGCCGCCGGCCGCGGCGCCAGCGAAGCTGTAGTTACGGTTGTAGAAGCGTTCCATCGCCTGCGCGAAGCCGAGCAGTGCCGACTGCGCGTCCGAGCGGGTCGCACGCACCAGGTAGCCCTGGTAGCTCGGCAGCGCCACCGCGGCCAGGATGGCAACAATCGATACGACGATCATCAACTCGATCAGCGTGAAACCGGCCGTCGACGCTCTCCGTTGCTCCATGGTCATCGCTCCTTGAGCCAGTAGGTGGTCGTGGAGTTGTTGCACCAGTTGTCGATCGGCCCGTCCTCCGTGTTGAGCTTGATGACGATGTTGTTGCCCTGCGGACAGGGGTTCGGCGGCTCGTTCGGGTCCGGCGGCTCGTTCGGATCCGGCGGGTCATTCGGGTCCGGCGGTGCCGGTGGCGGCGGCACGATCACGGTCGCCTGGTCCACAATGGACGGCGTCATCAGCGGCTGCGGCGGCTGGCGGACCGCGTCCTCGAGGTCGACGACATAGGTCCTCGACTGGCCCGCCGCCGGCCGGCACCACACTTCCGCGCCCTGCGGCGTATAGGTCGTGAAGATGACCCGCTCATTGGCGATCAGCGGCGAGGAGAGCACCTTCTCGCCAGCGTTTTCCAGGTCGAAATACCACCCCTCCGCCTCGTTGAGTTCCGTGCGCGCCGCCTCGTAGCCGGCGTCCGAGGAATCCGCGAGCACATTGCTCGTCGCATTGAAGAGATCGGCAGCAGTGAGCTTGCGGTAGCTCGCTGGCGCGGAGAAGACCGACTTCTGCCGCACGAGGTACATCCGGTTCTGGGCGATGACCGACAGCGGCGAGGCACGGAAACCCGAACCGATGGCGATAGCCAGTTCGGGGCCCTCCGGCCCGCGCACCAGGGCGATGCTCGGCGACGCGTAGAACCGCCGGTTCTCGCTTTCCACATTGCTGCCGCCGGCGACCCCGAGATCCGCAATGACACCGCCGGTGACCAGGTCATCGAGCGCCTCGCCATTGTTGATGTCAAAACGCCATAGCTGGCCGCCGGTGTCGGCGATGTAGAACGCGTCGGCGAGGCCGTCCTGGTTGACATCGATGACCGACGGCGTCGCGGGGAAGGAGTAGTTCATGTCGCCGAAGTCGGGATAGAGCGTATTCGTTCCCGTACCGCCACCCGACCATAGCAGCTCGCCGCTGACGGCATCGACGATGTACATGGCCCTGCCGACATCGTCGGCGCTGCGCGTCCGTGCGTCGTCCTGGTCTTCGTCGTAGCCGCCGCTGAAGATCAGCACATCGCGGGGAGCCGTGTCGCCGCTGAGCACCAGCGCAGTGCGAATGGGCCGCGACCAGGTCTGGCCAAGTTCGGAGAAATCACCCCCGTTGGCTGCCACCGTGCCGCCCTTGATGGTCCAGAGCAGCTCCGGCGCGGAGCGGTCCGTGACGTCGAGGGCATAGTAGTTGCGCCCACCGCGACGCATCCCGCCGAAGATGCGGACAAAGTCGTCTGCGTCAGTGGGATCGATGCCGTCCCGGTCCTCGTCGTTGGTCCAGCGCGTGAGCGTTCCGTCAACCCCGTAGAGATGCCGGGTGGTGGCGCTGTTGGCGCGCAGATCCTGCTGCATCGGCAGCAGGTCCTCGGGGACGAAGGCGAAGGTCTCGGCCCCGGTCTGCGCATTGACCGCGTGGATCATGCCGGCGTTGGTGCCGAAGAAGATCTCCACGTCCGGGTTCTCCTCGTCGCCGCCGTAGGTGATGGCAATGGGCCGGGAGTGGAGCGGGTCACCATAGACGTAGCGCCCCTCGCTCGTGTTGCCGTCCTCGTCCTCATCGTCGACGTCCCGCCCGCGCAGCCAGTCGAGCAGGTCGTCAAACTCGGCGTCCGAGAGAGAGGACGCGTCGAACATCGCCTTGGTCAGCGCCGAATTGTTCTTGTCCACGGCATTGGCGCCGTCAGAGAGGACCCGCGACGTCGAGTTCGCGTGGTAGGTATAGACGCTGCGCGAGGCGGGAAGCGGCAGCTGCGAGGCGGCGCCGCCCTTGTCGACCTTGGTGCCATCTGCCGTCGGGCTCCAGAAGCTACGCGCCGACTCGAAGAAGAAGCCGGTGTCCGGATCGATGGCCAGGTTGTCGTTGGCATCGACGATGGTGCCGGCCTGGTCGCCGATGCGGTACTTCTTCAGGTTACCGGGCCAGCGCGGGGTCTCTTCAGGCCGGAATACGGCAAAGTAGACCTGGCTCAGGTGGCTGAGCTGGTTGAACTCGTTCACCGCGGCTACCGGGGCCACGAAGGTGGTATCGGTCTTCAGCACCTCGCCGATGATGTTGCGGATCTCGGACACCAGCTCGTCAGCGTTGTTGGCGGTGGTGAAGATACCGCCGCCTTCGGTCGCGACGTCCTCCAGCCACTGGCTGCTGAAGTTGAAACCGATGGTATGGGTGGTGATGCGCTGCGTACCCTCGAGTTCCGGCGCCATGTCGTTCTCGTTCATGTAGCGCACGAGGTCCTTGACGCAGTACTCGCCGCTGCTGAGGCCGCTGTTGTCGCAGGAGCCGCCGATGAAGTCGCTGATCTCGTCGGAAGAAATGGCCGAGTTCGCCTCACCGTCCGTCAGCAGGATGATATGACTCTGCTCCTGGCAGAGGTTGTTGATGGGGCTCACGTAGCGTGGCTGGACTCCGCCGAGATCACGGATCTCCTCGTAGCGGCAGTCCCAGTCGTCGAGGTTCTCAACGCTGCAGCCGCTCGGGCGGTAGATGCTGAAGGTGCCGGGCTCCATCGACTCGGCCGCGGAAATCCGGGCGTAGTTGTAGGGGCCATAGCCGCGGTCGCGGCCGTAGAGAACGTTGCGCCCCGTATAGTAGAGCGCTGCCTCGTACATGGTGTCCTGGATCGGCGTGTTGCCGTTGGCGTTGAGATCTGCCACCAGGTCCCGGATCACCTCGCGGACCCGCCGCGTGCTGCGGCCACTGCCGTCGCTCTGGTACTCGATGACCAGCCTCGGCGCCTCCGCCGGACTGTCCTCGTAACTCTTGATATCGCGGTCCGGGCCGCTGCGGTGCTCGACCATGAGTGCAAGGCTGTTTCCCGCCTGCCAGCCGCCGCGCGAGGTGACGGACTGGATCAGCGAGCTGATATCCGGTGACTGGTAGACCGTGTCGTTGTTCCAGTCCTCGTCGACGGCCCAGTCCACCGTGGTGCCAAGATAGCTGCGGCCGGTGATATTGCCGCTGGAGTTGCTGTAGCTCGCGGCGTCATCGGTGTTTTCAGCGTAGATCCGCCAGTCCGCGTCGCCGCTGTCATCGAGGCGCGCGGTGAAATCGAGGTAGGCGCGCTGCACCTGCGCGCCCCTCGGAACATCAATGTCGTCGAAGCGGAGGCCGATCACGCGGTCCGTTTGCATATCCAGGTTGTCGCTGGTCGTGAACACATCGTTGTCGCTGGTGCGCTCCTCCGCGTCGTCACCGGAGCGCGCGATGGAGCGCGTCTGCGACGCCACCAGGCAGGAAGAGCCAGCGGGGATCGAGTCGTACTCGTAGCTCACCGTGAGCCGGGCCGAGGCGGACACGTCCCCTTCGCGGGAAAACACCGGGATGTCACCGGCGGTGCCGGAAATCACGAAAGCCATCTCGTTGCCCCCGCACCAGTCGCCGCGGCTGACCACCTCCTGCACTACGCTGGTGATATCCGGGGATGCAAAGGCTTCCCGCGCATTGAGGTCCGCGTAGCCGGACCAGCCGACACGGGCACTGGTGAGCGTGCGTCCGCTGATGTCGTTGCTGCTGCCGCTGAAGGTCTGCGGCGACCCGTCGTCCTCGGCGGCGATTTCGAGATCGTAGCTCGACTCCGTATCGCGCTCGGCGGTGAAGGTCAGCTGCGCCCCCGTCACGGTGGCTCCGCGCGGAACGCGCACGTCGCTGAAGCGCAGGCCGACCTTCGAGAGGTCGGCACTCGGGGCCGGGCCGGTGTAGTACTCCAGGTAAAGCCGGGCGGCGCGGAAGGTCGAGTAGTCCCGGCTGTCGAAGCGGCGGCGGCCGTCGCCGCTGTGGTTCGCGCTGGGCCCGAGGATGAACACCATGTCGTTTTCCTCGTTGGGCGAGTCCCAGGCCGCGTTATCGACGATTTCCTGGACGATGCCGGCGATGTTCGGCGTATCCACCTGCTCACCGGTCGACAGTTCATCAATGCTCCACTCCACCGCCGCGACAGTGTAGTCCCGCTCCGAGATGTTGTAGGCGTCACTCTCGTTGAAGTATCCGCTGTCATCCTTCTCACCGACGATGTTCACGGTGACGGGTTGACGGAAACGGTTGTCGTCGGGCGTGTACGCGGTAAAGCGGATGTAGGCGTTGGTAATCGTCGCGCCGGGGGGAACATCCACGCCGGTGAAACGCACACCGCTGACCGCGTCGTTGCCGTAGCCGAGATAGAGGTCGAGCCAGTCGTTTTCCACCCGGCCGCTCTGATCCAGCCACTCGACGGCATCGTCACCATCGGAATTGAGGAGGTTCTCGATGGTCTCGACCTGACCGCCGACAGCTAGCGACACCAGCCCGAGCACCGTACCGTCGGTCGTCACCTGGCCCGTGGAGGCCGCTTCCTGCGCGTCATCGCTGTCCGCGTCGATGCCCGCCTCGATGTTCACGATCTGTCCGGCGTTCAGGTCATCATCGATGTACTTCACCGGGTAGAGCACGGGGCCGCCGGGGTTGGTAAAGCGCATCAGCCCGATATTGACGTTGTTCAGCTCGTCCAGGAGCGTGTACATGGCATCCTTGACGTTGTCGAGACGGTTCTTGTCACTGCCCGCCGCGTCCCAGCCCATGGAACCGGAGGTATCGATGACGAACAGCACATTCGGCAGGGAATCGGGATTCTGCACGTCACCGAAGAAGATCTCCGTATCGTCGGACCAGACCGGCGCCATGCAGAGAAAGCCGGAAAGGAATGCCAGCGGAAAGGTCCTGAGGGCTCGCTTGTTCATGGTCCCGTCCTCCGGGTAGGTCTGTCCGTCAGGGCAGTTTGGGCGCGAAGCGCTTGATGCCCTGCACATGCAGGCTGTCGAATTTCTCATTCGCGCGCGTGACCTCCGCGCGCAGCTCGAAATGCAGGCTCCGAAGCCCCGGGTTGTCGATCACGATGTCGTTGCCAAGGGCTGGTATCTCGTCCACGTACCGCGTCTCCACGGCGCCGGCCAGGGTCGCATCGCCGGCAAAGCTGTAGGCCTGTTCAGGCCAGGGCACGCTGTTCGGGTCCAGGAGGGCCCCGTCGAGGCCGGCAACAAAGGCATTGACCAGGAAAGCCTGGTCGTTGCGGGCCTGATCCAGGGCGGACTCGGCCGCCTGGAAAGACACCTCCTGCCCCTCTCGCGCCACGGCCATCTTGGCCTCGAGACTGCTGGTTTCCATGACCGAGAAACCGATGATGGTCGTCAGCAGCAGCAGCACGAGCACCACGAGCAGGACGACACCCCGCTCGCGGGCGCGGTATCGGAAGCATCGGCCATTTCTTCTCGCCATGACTAGAACTCCGGCGCGTTGCGCAGGTTGACGGTGCGGGTGAACACCCGCCGCAGCACCCGGCCGCCGTTGTGCGCCGCCCCGCTGCCGGTGGCGGGAATGTCCACATCCAGCAACCGGTAGCTGGCGTCGTCCTCCCGGTCGGCGACCGGTTCGAAGGACTGTACGAGGAGCGCGAAGCGCACGGTGCGCACCCCCTCGTAGTTGAGTCCCGCATTAAGCGTGGTATCCGAAGGATCGACGTAGCGGATGTTCCCGGCCGCATCGACGAGTTGCCCGAACTTCACCTGCAGGTTTTCCACGCCCTCGATCATTTCCTGGGGGGGCTGCCCATCACCCGTGACGTCGCGGAAGAGGGCGAAGACCGGCTGCCCGTCTCGCACGCGACCCGTATCAGCCACGAACCAGAAAGCCTCCTCGAACAGCAGGAGCTCGGCATCGATGTCGTAGCTGGTGTTGAAGCCGGTGGTGAAATTGCCGCTGTTGTCGAACTGGAGGCTGAGCGGGTCCCCGGCCGATGCAGCGGAGCAGGCAATGGCGTTGGTCACGCGGAAAAGGTGCGCCGTCAGGCTGCACCCGGTGAGAATGACCCGGCTGTCCTGCTCGATCTCGCAGCCGGGGTTGGCAGACAGGTTCACCGCCGTACTGCTCGGCAGTACCTGTGCGGTGAGCGCGGTATCGAGACGCTCGTTCATGCGCATGGCAAGCACGTCGCTGCCGTCCCGGGCCACGTCCCGGATGGGGTTTGCACCGGTCACCATGGCGGGCGGCAGGGCCGGGTCCGCGGCCCAGCTGCCGCCGCCGCCCTTCTCGTAGGCGCGGATGCCCTCGAGGGTCCCCGTGAAGCCCGGCGAGTTCGGATCCTCGATCATGTTGACGAGAAACACATCGCCGGTGTTGCAGCCCAGGTACTGGGCCTCGTAGAGGTCATCGGAGATGAGATCGAGGGCGAAGCGCCCGTTCTCCTGCAGCCGGGCCAGGGAGGCCTCGAGATCCGCGGAGGTCTTGTTGGCGATGAAGACGGTGACCACGCCGAGGACCAGGAAGGCGCCGATGGTCAGCGCCACCATCAACTCGATGAGGGAGAGGCCGCCGCAGCGGCGCAGGGTATCGGCGGGGCGCTGTCGATCCATCATGGCGTGATCACCGCGTTCAGCTGCACCGTGTCCGTGATCGCGGAGCGGAGATCGGAGCCATCGGAGGCGTCCGTGTCGTCCCAGCCCCGCTGCACCCAGCTGACCTGCACGGTGTAGAGATTGCCATTGCTGGTGATCCGCGCACTTCCGCCCGGCAGCGTGGGCCGGTAGTCGGGCGCACCGAAGACATCAGCGAAGTGGGCGCCCCAGCGCCGCAGGTCCAGGGCCGCGGTCTGGGCGGGGCTGCAGCCGGCTGCGGCCGTGGCGCAGCCCGGGTCCGCCGGTATGTTGCTGAGATCGAGCGGATCAATGGTGATCGTGTAGCTGGCCAGCGCGGGGCGGTTCGCTCGCATCGCGTCGAGAATCTCCGAGCCGACGTAGACCGCCTGGGACCGGAAATAGGCACCCTGGTTTGCCTGAATGCTGAGGAGCTGCATCCCGGCGACGCCGAGCACGCCGATGATCAGCACGAGCACGGCGATCATCACCTCGATCAGCGTGAAGCCGGCGGCCGGTCGCTGGCGGGCCATCAGGGGCATGTCACCGCGCTCCCGAGGTTGTCCTCGACGACGCCGTCGCCATCGCCATCGACGGCAAGGCGCGCCTGCCCGGACACGTTGACGATCAGCCCCCGGGCGGAAGCGGCGCCACGGTCGTCGCAGATCGTGAAGGTCCCCGCCTGGTCGCGGTCGAGGCGCCCGCTCTCGATAAAGATGATGTTACCGGTTGCGGGGAAATTGCTTGCCCTCAGCGTTATCGCCTGCGCCGCCGGGTCGCCGATGCGGAGGATCTCTTCGCTGCCGCCGAGAGCCCCGTCCCGCGCCGTGGCCCCGGCCCCGGCCCCGTTGTCGACGAAAACCAGCCAACCGGCTTCCCAGGCCTGGCCGCCGCAGCTGGCGCCATCGGTGGACGCACAGGCGGCGACCGGGCCGTTGCGGGAGACGGCCTCGGCACGCGCGAAGGAGAGCAGGGACACGGCGTCGTTGAGCGACGCCTGAAGGCGGCTCCGGCGCAGCGCCTCCTGGAAGGACGGGCCGGCGACACCGAGCAGCGCGGCGACGATCACCAGCACCATCATCAGTTCGATAAGGGTGAAACCGGATGCCCCCGGGCGCCGCCCGATAGCGTCGTTGCCCGGCACTGCGGCCTGCACCGCCTTCATTTCACGCCCCTGGCCCATGGCACTACTTCCTGAGCCTAGGCTGGAACAAGCGCAGCAGGAAGGCCCGGATTGCCCGACCGGCGGCCGGAATGGCCGACAAGCGGTCGTTTACCACCGTTGACGGCTACTCGACCTCCGCCAGTCGGAGCTCCTTCGGCATGCTGAAGGTCACGTTCTCGGGCCGGCCGTCGACTTCCGTGACACCGTCGGCGCCGAGGTCCCTGAGGCGCTGGATGACCGCCTGCACCAGCACTTCCGGGGCGGAGGCGCCGGCAGTGACCCCGATGTGCGCCTTGCCCTCCAGCCAGGCGGCGTCGATGTCGTCCGCGCCATCGACCAGGTAGGCGGTCGCGCCCATGCGCTCACCGAGTTCACGCAGGCGGTTCGAGTTCGAGCTGTTGGGGGAACCGACCACCAGCAGCAGGTCGCAGCCCGCGGCGAGCTGCTTCACCGCGTCCTGGCGGTTCTGGGTGGCGTAGCAGATGTCGTCCTTGCGCGGCCCCTGGATCGCCGGGAAGCGCTCGCGCAGGGCGTCGATGACCTTCGCGGTATCGTCCATGGAGAGGGTGGTCTGGGTGACGAAGGCCAGGCGCTCCGGGTCACGGACGGCCAGGTTAGCGACCTGCGCTTCGTCCTCGACGAGATAGATGTCGCCGCCCCGGCTGCGGTCGTACTGGCCCATGGTGCCCTCGACCTCCGGGTGGCCGGCGTGGCCGATGAGAACGCACTCGCGCCCTTCCGCGCTGTAGCGCGACACCTCCATGTGCACCTTGGTCACCAGCGGACAGGTGGCATCGAAGACCTTGAGACCGCGCCCGTCCGCTTCCCTGCGCACGGCCTGGGAGACGCCGTGGGCACTGAAGATGACGATGGCATCGTCGGGAACCTCAACGAGTTCTTCCACGAACACCGCGCCGCGGTCGCGCAGATCGTCGACGACGAACTTGTTGTGAACCACTTCATGGCGCACGTAGATGGGCGCGCCGAACACCTCCAGGGCCCGCTCGACGATGTCGATAGCCCTGTCCACGCCGGCACAGAAGCCGCGCGGGTTGGCGAGCTGGATGTCCATCAGTGCAACTCCGCCGGTTCAACCCGGTGTATCTGGACGTCAAAGAGCAGTGTACGCCCCGCCAGCGGATGATTGAAGTCCACGGTCACCTCGTCGTCATCGAAGGCGACGATCACGCCCGGCAGCTCGCCGCCGGCGGCATCGGCGAAGGAGCAGACCAGGCCCTGCTCCAGCTCGATGCCGTCCTCGAACTGGTCGCGGTCCACGCGCTGCACGTTCTGCGGGTTGTGCTGACCGAAGGCGTCCTCCGGTAGCACGGTGAACTGCTCGCGCTCGCCGGGCAGGAGGCCGAAGAGCCGCCGCTCGAAGCCCGGGAGGAGGCTGCCGTCGCCCACGGTGAAGCTCACCGGGCCGCGGTCGAAGTTGGAGTCGACTTCCTCGCCGTCCTCCAGCCGGAGGGCGAAGTTCAGGTGGACGCAGGTGCCCTCGCCCACCGGTAGCCTGTCATCCCGGGTCATGCTTCTGCTCCGTCACCGCGCCCGCCGCGCAGACTGTCGAGGATGAGCAGCCCCGCGCCGACGGTGATCGCCGAGTCGGCGATGTTGAACGTTGGAAAGTAGTACCCCCCATAATGTAGCGAGATAAAGTCCACGACGTAGCCGTGCTGCAGCCGGTCCACCAGGTTGCCGAGGGCGCCGCCGAGGACCAGCGACAGGCCCACGGCCAGCATCCGCTCGCCACGGGAAAGGCGCCAGAGCCAGGCGGCGAGAGCCGCGCTCACCGCCAGTGCCAGCGCCGTGAAGAACCAGCGCTGCCAGCCACCGGCATCGGACAGGAAGCTGAAGGCCGCGCCGGTGTTGTGGTGCAGCGTCAGGTTGAAGACCGGGAGCACCGGCACCGGCTGCGCGTAAGCGAGGGCCGCGGTCGCCCAGGCCTTGCTGCCCTGGTCCAGGAGGATGACCAGGAGCGCGAGGCCATAACCCGCTATCGCCAGCCGTCGCTCAGGCAAAGCACCGCTGCTCCCCGGGACCGTCGACATTCTCCACGCAGCGGCCGCAGAGCGTGGGATGCGCCGAAACGCTGCCCACGTCCGGCCGGCGGTGCCAGCAGCGCTCGCACTTCTCGTCGGCGGAGGCTTCCACCTGCACCCTGAGCCCGGGAAGTTCCGTCTCCGCAGTCTCCGCGGGCGCCTGGGCGAGGGGCAGGACGCGGGCGCCGGAGGTGATCAGTACGAAGCGGAGTTCGTCACCGAGGGCGCCCAGCTCTGCCGCTGCGGCGTCGTCGCAGTACAGCGTGACCGTCGCATCCAGCGAGCCGCGGATCGCTCCGGCAGCGCGGCGCGCCTCCATTTCCCGGTTCACCGCGTCGCGCACGGCCTGCACCCGGGCCCAGTAGTCGGGGCCCATCGCCGCATCGTCGGGAAGGGTCGGCAGCGCATCGGCCCACTCGACGAGAAAGACGGAGTCCGCGCGCTCACCCGGCAGGTTCTCCCAGATCTCCTCGGCGGTGAAGCTCGTGATCGGCGCGATCCAGCGCGCCAGCGCATCGACGATGCGGTACATCGCCGTCTGCGCCGAGCGCCGCGCGACGGAATCCGCGCGCGTCGTGTACTGCCGGTCCTTGATGATGTCGAGGTAGAAGCCGCCCATGTCCACGGCACAGAAGTTGTGCAGCTTGTGGTAGATGCTGTGGAACTGGTAGGCATCGTAGGCCTCGATGATTTCCCCCTGCAGCCGTGCGGCGCGGTCCAGGGCCCAGCGGTCCAGCGGCAGCAGCTCTTCCGCCGGCAGCGCGTGCGCCGCCGGATCGAAGCCGGCCAGGTTGCCGAGGAGGAAGCGGGCCGTGTTGCGGATGCGCCGGTAGGCGTCGGCGGTGCGCTTGAACACCTCGTCACTCACGGTGAGCTCACCGCGGTAGTCAGCGGCGGCCACCCACAGGCGCAGCACATCCGCGCCCAGGTCGTTCATGGCCTTCTTCGCAGGCAGGATGTTGCCCCGGGACTTGGACATCTTGTGGCCGTCGCCGTCGACCGTGAAGCCGTGCGTGAGCACCGTGCGGTAGGGCGCGGCGCCATAGGCCCCCACCGCGGTGAGCAGCGAGGACTGGAACCAGCCGCGGTGCTGGTCCGAGCCCTCGAGGTAGATGTCCGCCGGCCAGGCCAGGGCCTCGCGACGGCGCAGCACGCAGGCGTGGGTGACGCCGGAGTCGAACCACACGTCGAGGGTGTCGGTGACCTTCTCGTAGTCGCCGGCGGCGTCGCCAAGCAGCTCCGCCGGGTCGAGCTCGAACCAGGCCTCGATGCCCCGCGCCGCCACGCGCTCCGCTACCGCCTCGATGAGCCGCGGCGTCTCCGGGTGCAGGTCGCCGCTCTCCCGGTGCACAAAGAGCGCGATGGGCACGCCCCAGGTCCGCTGGCGGGAGATACACCAGTCGGGGCGGTCCTCGAGCATGCTCTCCATGCGCGCCCGGCCCCAGTCCGGGACCCACTGCACACCGGCCGCGGCAGTCTTCGCGCCGTCGAGGAGCCCCTGCTGGCGCATGCTGATGAACCACTGGGGCGTCGCCCGGAAAATGATCGGCGTCTTGTGCCGCCAGCAGTGCGGGTAGCTGTGCCGGTAGCGCTCATGGTGCAGCAGCGCACCGCGCTCGGCGAGCAGTTCGACGATGGCGTCGTTGGCCTTGAACACGTGCTGGCCGGCGAAGTGCGGCGTACCCTCGAGGTAGACGCCGTTGCCGCCCACCGGATTGTAGACCTCGATGCCGTAGCGCTGGCCCACCGTGAAATCATCGGCGCCGTGGGCCGGGGCCGTGTGCACGGCGCCGGTACCGGCATCCGTGGTCACATGGTCGCCGAGCACGATGATCACGTCACGGTCCAGGAACGGGTGATGGAGCTTCTGGCGGTCCAGGGCGGCGCCGCGGCAGCGGCCGAGGATGGCCGGCTCGCCGAGGCCGAAGCGCACGGCGCAGGCCTCGGCGAGCTCCGCCGCGACCAGCACCTGCCGATCGCCGGCGTCCAGGAGCACGTACTCGAGCTCCGGGTGCAGGCTTACCGCCATGCTCGCCGGCAGGGTCCAGGGCGTGGTGGTCCAGATAGCGACGGCGATGTTGTCGGCACCCTCGGCACCGCAGGCGCGGGCGATCGCAGCGCTGTCGACCGCCGCATAGGCGACGTCGATGGCGGGCGAGGTCTTGTCCTCGTACTCCACCTCCGCCTCGGCCAGCGCGGAGCCGCAGTCGAGGCACCAGTGCACGGGCTTGAAGCCCTTGTGCAGGTGCCCGTTGCCGATCAGCAGCCCCAGGGTGCGGATGATGTCCGCCTCGAAGGCGAAGTCCATGGTCAGGTAGGGGTTTTCCCAGTCGCCGATGACCCCCATGCGCACGAAGTCCGTACGCTGGCCGTCGATCTGCTGGCGCGCGTAGGCACGGCAGCGCTCGCGGAATTCGGCGGCGCTCACCTTGTGTCCGGGTTTGCCCACCTTCTTCTCGACATTGAGCTCGATGGGCAGGCCGTGGCAGTCCCAGCCGGGTACGTAGGGCGCGTCGAAGCCCGCCAGCGTGCGGGACTTCACGATCATGTCCTTGAGAATCTTGTTCACCGCGTGGCCCACGTGAAGCTCGCCGTTCGCATAGGGCGGGCCGTCGTGGAGAATGAACTTCGGCTTGCCGGCGCAGGCCTCGCGGATACGGCCGTAGAGATCCATGGCCTGCCACTGCTTCAGGCGCTCGGGCTCGCGCTGGGCCAGGCTCGCCTTCATGGGGAAGGCTGTCTGCGGCAGATTGAGGGTGGCCTTGTAGTCACTCATGGCAGTAAGTCACGGTAGTCAGTCATGCCTCTGGTCATGCGTCTGCTCATGCGTCTGGTCATGCGTCATAGCGGTCCATGGTCCGGGCGGCAAACCACTCCCTGGCTGCCGCGAAATCCCCGTGGATAGCCTCCTTGAGGTCCTCCAGCGAGTCGAATTTGAGCTCCGGCCGCAGCCGGTGCAGGAACTGCACGTCGATGCGCCTGCCGTACAGCTGCGGCTCGCCCTCGAGCAGGTGCACCTCGAGGTTGGCGCGCGTGCCGTCGTTTACCGTCGGGCGCGTACCGACGTTGGCGACGCCCGGCGCCTCTATCAGGCCGCCGCCGTTCACCCGCACGGTGAACACGCCGGACAGCGGCGCCTTGAGCCGGTTGAGCTCGACATTCGCCGTCGGCGCACCCAGCGCACGGCCGAGCTGGCGGCCCTGCACCACCCGGCCGGTGATCGTGTAGGGCCGGCCGAGAAGGTCCGCGGCCAGCTCCAGCTCGCCGTGCTCCAGCGCCTCGCGGACCCGCGTCGAGCTGACCCGGTCGCCTGCGAGGGCCAGCGTATCCGTGGACAGCGTGTCGAAGCCGTGGCGTGCGCCCTCGGCCTCGAGGAAGTCGTAGTCCCCCTCCCGGCCGCGACCGAAGCGGAAATCGTCCCCGAGGACCAGGCGCTTCACGCCGAGGCCGTCGACGAAGATCCGCTCGACGAAGGCGGCGGCGGACATGCTGCGCACGCTCTCGTCGAAGCGGATACGCAGCAGCCGGTCCACGCCGAGGGCGGCCAGCGCCTGGAACTTCTCGCGGAAGTCCATGAGCCGCGCCGGGGCCTTCTCCGGGTGCAGATACTCCCGCGGCAGCGGCTCGAAGACGATCACCACCGCCGGCAGTTCCAGCGCCCGGGCCTCGCGGAGCACTCGCCCCAGCACCGCCTGGTGGCCCCGGTGCACACCGTCGAAGGCTCCGATGGTGGCGACGCAGCCGCGATGGCGGGGCTGCAGGTTATGCAGGCCTCGGATAAGCTCCATGGGGTAGCCGGGGACCGTCCTGAAACAAGCCCCGCAGTATAGCGAATGGGCCCGGACGGGTCACGGCGGCGGGCTGCGCAGGTCGCGCAGACGCACGCCCGCCGCAGCCAGCACGGCAAGGTAGGCTCCGCCACCCAGGGCAACCACTTCGCCGAGCTCCAGGGCGCGCCGCTGCCAGCCCCAGGCAAGCCAGGCCGGGGCCCCGGGGCTCAACCAGAGCACGAGGCCGACCATGACCGCGGTCGCGGCGACCAGCCGTGGCAGGAACACCCGCCAGGCCGGATCGAAGCGGTAGACGCCCTGCCGGCGCAGCCCGCGCCAGAGCAGGCCGGCATTCAGGTACGCGGCGACACTGGTAGCCAGCGCGAGGCCGACGTGCCCGAGGTCGAGGTAGACCATGAGCGGCACCACGAAGGCGACATTCAGCACCATGTTCGCCAGCATCGCGCGAATGCCGATGCGCACCGGCGTCACCATGTCCTGGCGCGCATAGAAGCCCGGCGCGAGTACCTTGATCAGCATGAAGGCGCAGATACCGAGCGCGTAGGCGCGCAGGCTGTAGCCGGCCATCGCCACGTCCCGGGGCGACAGTTCGCCGTACTGGAACAGGCTGATGAGGATCGGCTCGGCCAGCACCAGCAGGGCCGCCGTAGCCGGCACCGCCACCAGGAGCACGGTACGCACGGCCCAGTCCAGGGTCAGCGTGAAGCGCTCATCCCGCGCCGCGGCCCGGTCCGCCGACAGGCTCGGCAGGATCACGGTGGCGATGGCGATACCGAAGACCCCGAGGGGCAGCTCCGCCAGCCGGTCAGAGTAGTAAAGCCAGGACACACTGCCGGTGGGCAGAAAAGAGGCGAGCACGGTGTCCAGCAGCAGGTTCACCTGGCTCACGGAGACACCGAAGAGCGCCGGCACCATGAGTGTGAGGATCTGCCGCACGCCGGGATGGGCGACATCCCAGCGCGGCTGCGGCAGCAGTTCGAGGCGCTTGAGGAACGGCAGCTGGAACAGCAGCTGCACCACCCCGGCCGTGAATACTCCCCAGGCAAGCGCGAAGGCGGGCTCCTCGAACCAGGGAGCGGCCACGGTCGCCGCGCCGATGAGCGACAGGTTCAGCAGCACCGGTGTCACGGCCGGCACGGCGAAGCGGCCGTAGCTGTTGAGCACGGCGCCGCAGAGCCCGGTGAGGGAAATGAGCAGCAGGTACGGAAAGGTGACCCGGATGAGGTCCGCCGTCAGGGCGAACTTGGCCGGCTGGTCGAGGAAGCCCGGGGCGAAGAGCCCGGCCACCAGCGGCGCGGCGAGCACGGTGAGGGTTGTGAGCAGGAGCAGCGTCCCGCCCAGCACCCCGGCCACGCGGTCCAGGAGTTCACGCACCGCTGCCTGGCCGCCGCGCTCCCGGTACTCGCTGAGCACCGGCACGAACGCCTGCGAAAAGGCACCCTCGGCGAACAGCCGGCGGAGAAAGTTGGGAATCTTGAAGGCGACAAAGAAGGCGTCGGCGTTGGCATTGGCGCCGATGAAGGCGGCGAGGACGATATCCCGGACGAGGCCGAGGACCCGGGACAGCATGGTCATCGCACCGACCACGGCGCTGGAACGCAGGAGGCCCGGCGCCGAAGGCGCTGCCCCGGCCTCGCTCATGTCAGGCGCCCAGCCAGTCCCGGCGCAGCCGTTCGCCGTGCAACGCCAGCCACTGCAGCGCAACCAGCGTGTGGCCGTTGGGCACGCGATCCGCCGCGAGCAGTTCCAGGGCCTCGGCGCGCGAGAGCCGGTGCACGAGGATATCCTCGCCCTCCCCATCCACGCCGTGCACCTCGCCGACACCGGCCTCGAGCACCCGCCCGCAGTAGAGACGCACGTGCTCGGAGCAGGCGCCGGCGCTCGGGAAATAGCTGGCGACGGGCACCAGCTCGGCGAGCCGGCAGCCGGCTTCCTCGCCGGCCTCCCGGTGCACGACATCGCGGTCGTCCTCGCCCGCCTCGACGATGCCCGCCACGAGCTCGAGCATCCAGGGGCTGTCGGCAGCGCGCAGCGCGCCGGGCCGGAACTGCTCGACGAGCACCAGCGAGTCGGTCTCCGGTTCGTACGGCAGCACGCCGACGGCGTCGCCGCGATGGAACACTTCCCGGGTCAGCGCCCCGCTCCAGCCGCCGTCGAAGCAGCGGTGCGAGAGGGTCAGCCGGGCGATGCGGAAGTGCCCGCGGAAGGCCTCCTCCTCGCCGAGGATGCGTACATCCCGGGCACCGAAGCGCAGCGCGAAGCTCACGGCGTCCGTCCCCCGACGTACCAGTTCACATCGGTCGCGTGCTTATCCACCTGGTCCACCACATCGAGGATCAGGGCAAAGAGTGCCATGCGCACCGTGAGGCCGTTATCCGTCTGGCGGAAGATGGCCAGGTTGGGGTTGTCGTTCAGGTCGTCGTCCAGCTCCCGGGCGCTGTCGCGCGAGTCCCGCGGCAGCGGGTGCATGATCACCGTGTTCGGCTCGCAGTGGCGGGTATAGATCGCCTGGTTGAGGCGGAAGCGACCGCGATAGAGGTCAGCCTCTTCCCGGGACTGGAAGCGCTCTTCCTGGATGCGCGTGCTGTAGACGATATCCACGTGGGCGATGCTCGCCTCCAGCGCATCGGATTCCACCACCTCGTGGCCGGCGGCGCGCAGCTCCTCGACGATGCTCTCGGGCATGCGCAGCTCGACCGGCGACACAAGCACTACCTGGACGCGATCAAAGAGGCGGAGCAGCTTGCAGAGGGAGTGCACGGTACGGCCGTAGCGCAGGTCGCCAACCATGGCGATACGAAGCTGATCGATCGTGCGATCACGGCCGGCGAGTTCGCGACCGATGGTGTAGAGGTCGAGGAGTGCCTGGCTGGGATGCTCGTTGCTGCCATCGCCGCCGTTGATGACCGGCACCCGGCTGGCGGCGGCGAACTCGGCCACGGAGCCCGCCGTGGGGTGCCGCATGGCGATGACATCGGAATAACCCGAGAGCACGCGCGCGGTGTCGTAGAGGGACTCACCCTTGGCGATGGCCGACTGCTCGAACCCCGTGGTCTCGCGCACCTCGCCGCCAAGCAGGTTGAAGGCGCTGCCGAAGCTCACCCGCGTGCGCGTGCTGGGCTCGAAGAACATGGCGCCGAGGATCGCCCCCTCGAGGACGCGGGTGCGACGTCGCCGACGGGCGTATGGCTCGAGCCGGTCCGCCACGGAGAAGATACGCTCCACGTCGCCGCGCTCGAACTGGTCGACGGAAAGCATGTGGCTGCCGGCAAACTCCATGGCTCCCTCCGTAGCGTCTTCCCGGTCGAGCGGTGTGCGCGTATCCCGTCCCGGGGGGTGGGACGATCGGCGGCATTATACGGGCGCGACGGGCCCTCAGGCGAGCAGCGAGTCGCCCCAGGCCTGCAGGTCCTCGAGAAGCGCCGCAGTGTGCGGGTCGGCCTCGGCCGCAAGCACCTCGATCCGCTCGTTGAACTGCTCCAGGTCCAGGCCGCCGAAATCATCCTCGCCCGAGAGACGCTGGTAGCGGAAGGCCTCCCAGGCCTCCCGCTCCTCGGGAGCGAGGGTCTCCGGGTAGTTCCGCGCGCGGTAGCGGAACAGCAGTTCCGGCAGGCGCGCGTCCTCGAAGGCGAAGGCGGCCCCGGCTAGCGCCTCCGGCGGCGTTGCGCGCACCGCGTCGCAGGCGCGCCGGTCGGCATCGGAGAGGAAGCCGCCGTAGAGGGCGAGGTCCGGGTCGCGGCGTTCGCTGTCGGCAGGCCGCGTGTGGATCGCGGCGAGCTTGTCGGTGACACCCTGCGCGTCGCGCTCCCGCCAGGCCCGGAGCGTCGCGAGGTGCCGGCGGCAGCGGTCACCGTCGAGGCCGGCGCGCTCGGCGAGGCGCCCGTCGAGCATCTTCGGCGGCAGGAGCACGGGGCAGCGGTTCAGGTGCACGCTCTTCAGTCCCGGCCGGCGCACGCCCTCGGGCAGATCCTCGCCACGCGTGTAGAGCAGCTCGCGGAGCGTTTCCGCATCGCCGTCGACCAGCGGCTGCGGGTCCTCCGCGAGGTCGTAGCAGATCACCTCGTTGCGGTTTGCCGGGTGCGACGCCAGCGGCACGATGAGCGAACAGTTGTGCCGCGCCGCGCCGAACATGCCGGAGATATGCAGGACCGGGCGCAGGGTCGCAAGGTCCAGGGCCTCCCGCGCCGAGCGCTTGTCCCGGTGATCGCGAAGCCAGGCGAAGAGCTTCGGCTGCCGCTCGCGCACCAGCTTCGCAACCGCCAGCGTGGCGCGCACATCGGCGAGCGCATCGTGGGCGCCCTCGTGGGCGATGCCATTGGCGGCCGTGAGATCCTCGAGGCGGAAGCTGGGCAGCCCGTCCTCGCGCAGCGGCCACTCGATCCCCTCCGGGCGCAGGGCCTCGGCCGTGCGCACCACGTCGATGAGGTCCCAGCGGGAGTTGCCGTTCTGCCACTCCCGGGCGTAGGGATCGAAGAAGTTGCGATACAGTGTGTAGCGCGTGATCTCGTCGTCGAAGCGCAGGGAGTTGTAGCCGACGCCGCAGGTGCCGGGCCGCGCCAGTTCCTCGTGGATACGCGTGATGAACCTGGCCTCCGGCACCCCCTCCGCCGCGGCGCGCTGCGGCGTGATGCCGGTGACCAGGCAGGCCTCCGGGTGCGGCAGGTAATCGTCGGCGGGCCGCGCGAAAAGCGTCAGCGGCTCGCCGATGGGGTTCAGGTCCGCATCCGTGCGCAGGCCGGCGAACTGCACCGGCCGGTCCCGCGCCGGGTCGGCGCCGAAGGTCTCGTAGTCGTGCCAGTAAAAGGTCGGCGCGGCCAAGCTAGATCAGTTCCAGCGCCTGCTCTTCGATCCTCGCCTTCCAGGCCGCGGGGCCGGTCTGGTGAACCGAGGTGCCCCGGGCGTCCACGGCGACACTCACCGGCATGTCCTTCACCTCGAACTCGTAGATGGCCTCCATGCCGAGCTCGGGGAAGGCGACAACGCGCGCACCGGTGATGGCCTTGGACACGAGATAGGCCGCTCCGCCCACGGCCATGAGGTACACGGCACCGTGCTTCCTGATCGCCTCGATACCGGCCGGGCCGCGCTCGGCCTTGCCGATCATGCCCATGAGCCCCGTGTGCTCGAGGATGAAATCGGTGAACTTGTCCATGCGCGTGGAGGTCGTAGGACCCGCGGGGCCCACCACCTCGTCGCGCACCGGGTCCACCGGGCCCACGTAGTAGATGAAGCGGTCGCGCAGGTCGACGCCCTCGGGCAGGCCCTCGCCGGACTGGATCAGCTCCTGCATTTTCTTGTGCGCGGCATCGCGGCCCGTGAGCATCCTGCCGGACAGGAGCAGCGTGTCACCGGGCTGCCAGCTCGCCGCCTCTTCGCGGGTCACCGTGTCGAGGTTGACGCGGCGCACGCCCTCGCCCACGTCCCAGGTGATCTCGGGCCAGTCGTCGAGGGATGGCGGCGTCTGCAGCGCCGGGCCGGAACCGTCGAGCACGAAGTGCGCGTGCCGGGTGGCGGCGCAGTTGGGGATCATCGCCACGGGCAGGGAGGCCGCGTGGGTCGGGTAGTCCCTGATTTTCACGTCGAGCACGGTAGTCAGGCCACCGAGCCCCTGGGCGCCGATGCCGAGGCGGTTCACCGCATCCACGATCTCCAGGCGGAGCTCTTCGACCCGGCTCGACGGACCCCGCTCGCGCAGCTCGTGGATATCGATGGGATCCATGAGCGATTCCTTGGCCAGCACCGCGGCCTTTTCAGCCGTGCCGCCGATACCGATGCCGAGCATCCCCGGCGGACACCAGCCGGCGCCCATGGTCGGCACGGTCTTTACCACCCAGTCGACGATGGAGTCGGAGGGGTTGAGCATGGCGAGCTTGGACTTGTTCTCCGAGCCGCCGCCCTTGGCCGCGACCTGCACGTCGACGGTGTCACCGGGCACGAGCTCCATGTGGATGACCGCCGGCGTGTTGTCGCCGGTATTCTTCCGCGCGCCGGCGGGGTCGTCGAGAATGGAGGCACGCAGCACGTTGTCCGGGTGCGTGTAGGCTCGCCGCACACCCTCGTTGACCATCTCGCTGACCGACAGCGTCGCGTCCCAGCGCACGTCCATGCCGATCTTCAGGAACACGGTGACGATCCCCGTGTCCTGGCAGATGGGCCGGTGGCCCTCGGCGCACATGCGCGAATTGATGAGGATCTGCGCCATGGCGTCCTTCGCCGCCGGGTTCTGCTCCAGCGCCCAGGCCTTGTGCACGGCCTGCACGAAGTCCAGCGGGTGATAGTAGGAAATGAACTGCAGCGCGTCGGCGACGCTGTCGATGAAGTCGTCCTGGCGGATGGTACTCATGCTCGCTCCTTGAAAGAAAAAGCCGTCAGCCGCCGGCGGGGCCCTGCTGCAGGCTGCGCAGGGCACCCTCGAGCTGGCTGATGCTGGCGTTCACCTGGCGGCGGAAAGCGTTGATGGACTCGACCCAGCCCTCGTTCGCCTCCACACGCTTGGCGAGGCGGTTCATTTCGAGGTCGAGGCGGTTGAGCGTATCGGCAACGCGTTCGACCTGCGCCTGGTTCGCCCTGGCGTTGCCCATGAGGCGCTCCAGGTCGCCGGCAACGCTCTTCAGGCGCGCGATATCGCTGCTCGCGGTCTGGAGCTGGCTGCTGGCGGCGGCAACATCCTTTTCAAGTGCGGCGATGGACTCGCCCTGGTTCGTGTTGGTGCCCTCGATCTCGTCGAGGCGGGCCTTGTTGCGGCGCCAGGCCGAGGCCCAGAGCTTGTCGACTTCCGAATACAGTTCCTTGATTTTCACAGCCATGGCCGCCGTGTCCTGCGACAGGCCCTCGCCGGTATCGGACAGGCGCGCCTCCAGCTCGCCAATGCGCTCTTCGTAGCGCTCGAGTTCGAAACCGGTCTGGGTCAGGCGCTCCTCCAGCTGCCAGGCCCAGGCGCAGGCCACCGCGGCGATTACCAGCGAAACGGTGGCAACCAGACGCAGGAACAGGCTGCTGCCGGCGGGCGCCGGCGCCGGCCGCGCCCCGGCCCGCGCAGCCCCGCCGCGGGGCGCGCCACCCCGGCCTGCCGTGGAGCGCGGCGCGGCGGCGGGCACCTCGTCATCGTCCCGGGTGGGCACGATGGAGGGGATGTCTTCGGGTTCGTCGTCGCGGGACATGGCAGGCGCCGTCTCGGAAATGAAGGCGCGATTATACCCCCCGAAAGCCGGCCCTTGTAGGAGCGCCCCCGGGCCACGGGACCCATCGCAACCCCGGCCGCATGCCGGTTTGCGTCGGCAGTCGGCACGGGACGCGCCTCCTACAGGAGCGGCGGATCGTGTTATTCTATACCCGATAACAGCACTGCGGCATTGATCGGCAGGCCCCCGACCGCCGTATGCCCGGTACATCCATCGATAACCCCCAGGAGAACACCATGGCTTTTGAACTTCCCCCCCTCCCCTACGAGCAGAACGCCCTGGAACCGCACATCTCCGCGGAAACCCTCGAGTACCACTACGGCAAGCACCACAAGACCTACGTGGACAAGCTGAACGGCCTCGTCGGCGGCACGGACATGGAAAACAAGCCCCTCGAGGAGGTCATCAAGGCAGCCGAGGGCGGCGTCTTCAATAATGCGGCCCAGATCTGGAACCACACGTTCTACTGGCACTGCCTGTCCCCGAACGGCGGCGGCGCGCCCACGGGCAAGCTCGGCGAAGCCATCGACGCGGCCTTCGGCTCCTTCGACAAGTTCAAGGAGGAGTTCACCGCGAGCGCCGTGAACAACTTCGGCTCCGGCTGGACCTGGCTGGTACAGAAGGGCGACGGCTCCGTAGCCATCGTCAACACCAGCAACGCCGGCACCCCCCTCACCGACGACAGCGTCACCCCGCTGCTCACCGTCGACGTCTGGGAGCACGCCTACTACATCGACTACCGGAACGCCCGTCCGAAGTACATGGAAGCGTTCTGGAACCTCGTCAACTGGGAGTTCGCTGCGTCCAACATGAAGTAAGACGCTCTCAGCGTTCCAAAGAAGAAGCCCTCCTCGTGAGGGCTTTTTTTTGCTTTTCGCACGGATTCGGGGGGACTGCGGGAGTCTTCTCTCAGTCGCTCCCCATTTCACGCTTTGTGAGAGAAGACTCCCGCAGTCCCCCCTCGCGCCCAGCGTACTTCAAATACTGAAGCGGTAGGGGCGGCGGCTGGAGCTTGCCCCCACAAAGCGTGAAATGGGGAGCGACTGGGGGCAAGCTCCAGCAGCCGTCCCGGGAAACTGCGATGAGCAGCTTGCGGTCGGCCACCCGTCGGGCATGGCTGCAAGCGCTAAACCTCCTTCTTCCCTCCCTTCCGCGACCGTGACAGCCCTCGATCGCCCGACACTCAGGCAAAAAAAACCCGGCACGAAGGCCGGGTTTTTCGTCAGGCGCGGGGGGCGCTTACATCATGCCGCCCATGCCGCCCATGCCGCCCATGTCGGGCATCGGGGCTGCCGGTGCCTTGTCTTCCGGGGCGTCGGCGATCATCACCTGGGTGGTGATCATCAGGCCGGCCACGGAGCCGGCGGCCTGCAGGGCCGTGCGCGTGACCTTGGCCGGGTCGATGATGCCGGCTTCGATCATGTCCACGTACTCGCCCGTCGCGGCGTTGTAGCCGTAGTTGCCCTCGCCCTGGCGGACCTTGTCGAGGACCACGGAGGCCTCGTCGCCGGCGTTGCTGACGATGTGGCGCAGCGGGTTCTCCATGGCGCGCAGGGCAGCGGCAATGCCGATGTCCTGGTCGTGGTTGTCACCCTTCAGGCCATGGATCGCGTCGATGGCGCGGATCAGCGCGACGCCACCACCGGCCACCACGCCTTCCTCGACGGCCGCGCGGGTAGCGTGCAGCGCGTCTTCGACGCGGGCCTTCTTCTCCTTCATCTCGATCTCGGTGGCAGCGCCGACCTTGATCACGGCAACACCGCCGGCGAGCTTGGCCACGCGCTCCTGGAGCTTCTCGCGGTCGTAGTCGGAGCTGGTGTTCTCGATCTGGACGCGGATCTCCTTGATGCGGGACTCGATGGCCTCGGCGTCGCCGGCGCCGTCGATGATCGTGGAGTTGTCCTTGTCCATGGTCACGCGCTTGGCCTGGCCCAGGTGCTCGAGGGTCGCGGACTCGAGGTCGAGGCCGACTTCCTCGGAAATCACCGTGCCGCCGGTGAGAATCGCGATGTCCTGAAGCATGGCCTTGCGGCGGTCACCGAAGCCCGGTGCCTTGCAGGCTGCAACCTTGACGATGCCGCGCATGTTGTTGACCACCAGCGTGGCCAGTGCCTCGCCCTCGACATCCTCGGCGACGATGACCAGCGGCTTGGACGCCTTGGCGACCTGCTCGAGGAGCGGCAGCAGTTCGCGGATGTTGGAGATCTTCTTGTCCACCAGCAGGATGAAGGGATCGTCCTGCTCGACACTCATGTTGTCCTGGTTGGTGATGAAGTAGGGCGACAGGTAGCCGCGGTCGAACTGCATGCCCTCGACCACGTCCAGTTCGTTCTCGAGGCCGGAACCTTCCTCGACGGTGATGACGCCGTCGCGGCCGACCTTGTCCATGGCTTCGGCAATGATGTCGCCGACGGCCTTGTCGCTGTTCGCGGAGATGGTGCCGACCTGGGCGATGGCCTTGCCGTCCTCACAGGGGGTGGAGGCCTTCTGGATGGCTTCCACCGCAGCGGCCACGGCCTTGTCGATGCCGCGCTTGAGGTCCATGGGGTTCATGCCCGCGGCCACGGCCTTGAGACCTTCGTTGACGATGGCCTGGGCGAGGACCGTTGCGGTGGTGGTGCCGTCACCGGCGGCATCGGAAGCCTGGGAGGCGACTTCCTTGACCATCTGCGCACCCATGTTCTCGAACTTGTCCTTGAGTTCGATTTCCTTGGCCACGGAGACACCGTCCTTGGTCACGGTCGGGGCACCGAAGGACTTGTCCAGGATGACATTGCGGCCCTTGGGGCCGAGGGTGGCGCGGACTGCATCGGCCAGGATGTTGACGCCATCCAGCATGCGGTGGCGCGCTTCATCACCAAAAAATACGTCTTTTGCTGCCATGATTCGTTCCTTGCTCGTTCGTTACTTGTCAGATCAGGGTCAGATCGGGCGTGGGAGCCTTACTCCACGACAGCGTAGATCTCGCTTTCGCCCATGAGAATCAGTTCTTCACCATCGATCTCGATGGTGTTGCTGCCGGCGTACTGGCCGAAAACCACCGTATCACCGACCTTGACGGCCACCGGGCGCTGTTCGCCGTTGTCGAGCACCTTGCCGTCACCTACCGCGACAACCTCGCCCTGGTTCGGCTTTTCCTTGGCGGAGCCGGGCAGGACGATACCTCCAGCGGTGGTCTCCTCTTCTTCCTTGCGACGAACGACCACGCGGTCGTACAGCGGACGGATTTTCATTGGCTACTTCTCCAAGCTAACAACGTTATCAATCCCCTGGCGGGGCCTGTCGCATCTATTGGGGCCCGGGGCTCGCTTTTCAAGGGATTTTTAGCACTCTTTTTGGCCGAGTGCTAAATTTTGAGGCAGGCATTTGTTTTTAAAGACTTTTTTACTGGCGCGGGGTACTGTCATCCTCATCGACACGGGTGTAGTCCCCCTCGATGGTCGCATCGTGGCGCCAGTCACGGGCCGTATGGCCCGGCCCGTAGGGGTCCTCTGCGGCCGGGGCACCGAAAAGCCAGCGGGAGAGCCGGCGCCTGAGCGGCCCGATGAGCACCAGCAGGGCCAGCGTGTCCGTGATCAGCCCGGGCACCATGAGCAACAGCGCTGCCAGCCCCACAGCCATGTCGTCGACGAAGATCTGCGGGCCGAACAGCCGCCCCTCCTGGGCTTCGCGGAGCCGGTTGAAGAGGTCGCGGCCCTGCAGACGCAGGAGTGCGAGGCCGGCGACGAAGGTGAGGAACACATAGGCGAGGGCGGCGACGGCGCTGGTGGCCACACCGAGCTGGATCAGGGTGAACAGTTCCAGCCACGGCAATAGCAGGAGCAACAATCTCATGGGGTCAGTATGGGGGCGGGGGGCGCTAATGCAAGGGATGCCCGGGCAGGGCGCGCTTGCCAGCCTGCCGGCGCGGGGGCAAGCTGCCGCCATGGCGGCGGACCCGACAATCGACGAGCGCATCTGGCTGGTGGTGGCAAGCATCCCCGCCGGGCGGGTCTGCAGCTATGGCGATGTCGCCCGCCTCGCCGGCCTGCCGGGGGCCGCCCGGCGCGTCGGGCGCGCCCTGCGCGCGCTGCCCGATGGGAGCAGCATACCCTGGCACCGTGTCGTGGGCGCCGGCGGCCGGCTGTCGCTGCCACCGGAAACCCGGGCCGGCCGCGAGCAGCGGCGACGCCTCGGCGAGGAAGGCATCACCGTATCCGCCAGCGGCCGCCTGCCCTTCGCCGCCTGTCGCTGGCAGCCGTGAGCAGCGGCCCGGGCCTTCGCGCCGGCGTCCGCCGGCCCGACGACTACCAGCTTGAGCTGGAGTGCCTGCGCGGCTGGGCCATTACCCTGGTTTTCCTGTTCCACGCCTGGGGCATCTCTGTCGGGGGAGGCGCCCGCGAGCCGATTCCGCCCTGGCTGGCCTTCGTCGTCGCGGGCAATACGGGCGTGACCCTGTTTTTCGTGCTCAGCGGCTTCCTGCTCAGCCGCCCCTGGCTGCGCAGCCTGCAAGGGACGCGGCCGCCGCCCGCTACACGCAACTACCTGGTGGCACGGGCCCTGCGCATCCTGCCGCTCTATTACCTCGCCGTCGCCGTCGCCATGCTGGCCAGCGGTGAGCCGGGGCGCGTGCTGCCCGCCCTGTGGTTCCGTTTCCTCGGTTTCGAGGTTTTCCCCTGGAGCGTGGTCTGGTGGACCCTGATCACCGAGGTGCAGTTCTACCTGGTACTGCCGCTCGCCGGTTGGCTCGCCTGCCGGGGGCCGGGCGGTCGCCGGCTGCTGCTGGCCCTGCTGCTGGCCTGGGGCTTCGCCTACGCGGTGCTTGTCACTGGCGGCGGGGAGAGCAAGGGTTTCCTGCTCACGAAATCACTCTTCGCCCGGCTGCCGGCGTTCCTCCTCGGTGCTGCCGCGGCCTGGCTGTCGCTGCACAGCGCCCGGCTCGCCCGGGCGCCGGCCTGGCAGCGCCTCGCCGGCACCCTGCTCTGCCTCGTTCTCCTGGCGTTTCTCCTCCAGACGGTCACCGCCATGGGTGACCGCGCCGCCGAGCAGCGCTGGCACCTGCACCACAGCCTCGAAGCCGCGCTGTGGGCGGCGCTGCTGTTGCTCCTGCTCGCCGGCCCTTTCCCGGCTCGCACCCTCATGATCAATCGGCCGCTGGCGTGGGTCGGCAAGCTGTCATACTCGATCTACCTGAACCACGTGCCGATCCTCTTCTACCTCATCTTCCCGGCGAAGGCCGGCGTGGAGAACTACGCGGGCTCGCTCGCGGCGTGGGGCTGGCCGCTCCTCGGCGCGACGCTGTCGCTCGCCCTCGCAGCCGTGACCTGGCGCTTCGTGGAGCTGCCTTTCCTCAACCTGAAGGGGCGGCTGGCGCGCTGACCGCGGCCTGCTGCGGCCGGCGCCGATGGATCTTGGCGGCCTCCGTGGGCAGATGGCCGAGGAAGTTGAGCGGGGCAGCGGTCGTGAACTCGCTGTTGCCGCGCAAGGCCCGGTACTGCTCCCGGTAGGCCTCGAGGCGTGCCGCCCGCCGCTCCGGTCCGCTATTGGTAGTCGCCCCGCCGTGCACCTGGTGGAAGCTCCCCTCCCCAACCAGCTGCACAAGCTCGGCCCCGGCGGCTTCGCTCGCCCGCTTGAAGAAATCAAGGTTGGCGAAGCCGCCGCCGGGCAGGTCGAAGCGCGGGTCCAGGCCGCCGAGCCGCTCGAACAGTTCCCGCCGCAGGATAAGGCAATTGGACTCAAACATACGGTTGAACCAGGTGGTGTGGCTGGCGCCGCCGCGCAGTGGCGCACCGACCTCGAACAGCCGGTAGCCATCCGCTGGCCAGTCGATGCGCGCCAGGAGCCGGTCTTCGCGCGCCTGATCGTAGCCGTTCAACACCGTTTCCGGCTGGTCGCCGGGACCCAGGTAGAAGTAGCGCACGGCGATCACCGGCTCGGCAAAGGCGGCGGCGGCGCGCAGGGACCAGCGGAACACCCCCGGGGTAAGCAGGTGGGCGCCGTCGATCATGATGCAGAGGAGCTCCCCGCGGGCCTCGGCCGCGCCCAGGTTCACCGCCATTACGGGGCTCGGCTCGGGCTCAGGTACGGAGAACTGGCGCAACGGCACCCGGGCCGCGAGCGCGTCGTCCAGTGCCAGCGGCGCCGGGGAACCGTTGTCGACCAGCAGTATCTCGTAGTCGAGCGACGCCGCGTCCAGCTGGTAATCGCGGGCAAGACTTTCGAGGGTGCGGGGCAGCTCGCGCTGCATCCCGTAGCGTACCAGGACGATCGACAGCTTCACGGCGTCAGAGCACCAGGGGCTGCTGTTTCGCCGGCGCCGTGGAGGCGGCGAAGAACCAGGACTCCACGGCGTAACGAAGCTCGGTGTCGTCGGGGCTGCCGCCGGTACGGTGCAGGTTGTAATGATCGAAAAACAGGGCATCCCCGGGCGCGAACCGCGGATACAGGCGCGGCCGCTCTTTCGTCAGCCTGTCCACGAGGCCGGGGCCCACGGTCCAGTCAAAATAGGAACCATCGGTACCCGTCGGGTGAATGACGGGCTCTCGCCCCCCGACCAGCTCCATGCCCGGTGCCGGCGCACCCTCACCGCAAGCACTCAGGGCAATCCACAGGTTGACAGTGCGGATGCCATCGCCAAGGAAGCGCCCGTCCTGGTGCCACCCGGCCTGTCGATCGGGCTTTGGCTCCACCTTGCGCAGCACCCATTTCTTTACCGAGAGCACACCGGGCTCCCCGAGATAGGCCTCGAGCAGCGTGGGTAGCTGCAAAGCGTGGTAGAGCTCGCAGAGCAGGAAGGCGGCGGCTGGCGAGTCGACCGCCCAGAGCGAGCCTGTCGTTCGCTCGCTGTTGCCGCCAAGGGCGCCAAACTGCTGCGGCGCACCCTTGACACCGGATGCACGCCCATACCACCGGGCGTCCGCCGCCCGCCCCGCCGCCGCATCGCGCCGGGCCTCGAAGGCCCTGTCGAGCGCATCGCGCAGCATTTCGACCCGGGGCGGCGCAACCAGCCCGCGAACGATAACGCCACCGGCGCCCTGGATCCCGTCGCGGAGAACCTCGGCGTCCAGCGCCGAAGCGGGAATGTCGGAAAGGGTCGCCCTTCGCGCCAGGGGCGGATCATCGATCGTTCCACGGCGCGGCGCAGGCCAGCGCCGCTCGCGGAAAGCCGCCAGGCGCAGATCGATGATATCCCGTTCAAGCGTTGCGCAGGGCGTTTTGCGGTTCGCCGCGAGCAGCTCTCGCAGGCGCAGCGCGGCGGTTCCGGCAGTCGCTGTTTCCATCTCAAGCATCCTCTCCTGCGCGGATCGCGGCACAGCCCTTCGCCCCCAGCCTACCGGCCAGCGCGCTGGCACTGTCCCCTCCGGCGAGCGATTCCAGATCGTCATTGAACAGCAGCGGGCGGCCGAGGCGGCCCAGGAACGGCGACCCGCCCTCGCGATCGCTGCCAAGGTATGCCGGGCGATGGTAGACATCAAGGGGAAGAACCGGCTGTTCGATGGTCGATTCGTCGAGCAGCCGGCCGTCAGCATAGAGCCGCAGCCGGGCGCGCGCCTCGGCCGGGAATGCGGGGGCATGGTTGAAGCGGCTGTCGACCAGCAGGGCCGTCGTGGGCCCCGCCGGCAGGGGGCCACTGGCTTCCAGCTGGCCGACCCGCGCCGTGACGCGCCCCGCCTCCAGGCTTAGCGACCACAGGGGCGCCTGGTCCAGCAGCACCTGCGCTGGCTGTAAGTCGCGCGCGGCCAGGCAGAAAACGGCGGTGCGGCCGCCGTAGCCGGGTGCTCGTGCCAGCGCATCACCGGTCAGGATACCGTGCCCGCTGTCGCCACGGGGCAGGAAACGATAATGAACGACAGCGGCTTCGCGTCGAAAGCGCTCGTAAGCAGCGATCAGCGCGCCGACCACCGGCGGCTCGCTGGCGTTTTCCTCCACGGCGACGAGCTGCGGTGCGTCGCCGGTCGAGCCCAGCAGGCGCCAGCGCCCATCCGGCGTCAGCGCGGACCACCGGCGATAAGGCCCCGGGCCGGCTTCCCAGAACAGGGGGTCTGTTCGCACCCTCGGCGCGGCGAGAAAAGCCGGGCCCGGCGCGGGGGCACCGGCCGCCGCGACCAGGGTGGCGAAGTAATCCGTGTAGGCAACGACCCGGTCGTCGCTGCGCCCCGCGGCCACACGCCCGGGCCAGCGCACGACCAGGGGCGTTCGCAGGCCGCCTTCGTGAAGGTGGCCCTTGCTGCCGGGGAGCGGCGGCGCGGCCGGGAGGAAGCGCGCATCGGTGCCGTTGTCGCCGGCCAGCAGGATCAGCGTATTGTCGGCGACCCCCGCCTCCTCGACCGCCGCGAGCAATCGGCCGACCGCCCGGTCCAGCACCTCGACCATGGCGAGATAGCGGCCCCGGGGCGTATCCGGGTAGCGCTCCGCAATCGCCGGCGGCGCCTCGTGTGGCGTGTGCGGTGCGAGGGTCCAGACATTGAGCAGCCAGGGCCGGTCACCGGGTGCCGAACGAATACGCGCCACCGCCGCATCGACGATCAGGTCTGTGAGGAAGCCGGGCTCCTGCTGCGGCGGCTTGTTGTCGCGCTGTAGCCAGGGGTCCCGGTAGGTCGGCCGGCGCAGCTGCCACCCGGTGGCGTCTCCCGGCTGGCGCAGGAGAAACTGGTTCAGGAAACCATGGAAATGATCGAAGCCCTGCTGGCGGGGCCAGGCCAGCCGGGAGGCGAAGCCGGCGTGCCACTTGCCGACATGCCAGGTGGCATAGCCGAGGGCCCGGAGCGCGTCGGCATAGGTTCGTGTCTCCGGGCTGATACCGAGGCCCGCGGGCCGGAAACCGGACCGGGCCGGTGACGCCCCCGTCAGCAGGCCGACGCGGGTCGCCGCACAGCTGGCATCTACGTAGTGGCGGGTAAAGCGCGTGCCCTCGGCGGCGAGCCGGTCGATATGGGGCGTATGCGCATCGGCGGCGCCGAAGGCACCGACGGCGTCGACTCCGAGGTCGTCCGCGAGAATGAACAGGATATTGGGAGCGGCCTGCCCCGCCGCCGGCACGAGGAGCAGGAGCAGGAGACCGGCGAGCCGCAAGCGCCGCGGCCGGGGATCAGCCCTCTGCCGCACCCCGTCCCGGCTCGCCGTTGCCCGCGGGCCGCTCCTTGCCCTGGCCGCCCTTGGCACCCTGACCCCGCAGCGCACGGAAGCGTGCGGCCTGGCGGCGCGCCTCGAGAAAATGGGCGGCGTGCGCATAGAACTGGCGGAGCTTGTGTTGCGCCGCAGCATCGCCGGTGAAGAGGAGCTCCAGCAGCGGATGGACCGGTCGCTCGCCGCCCGGTTTGCGCAACACCCCGAGGCCGAAGCCGTGGTCGAAGCGGAACGTCTCCGGGTGCGAGGCCATCAGTTCCTCGAAATAGCGCCAGGCGCCGTACTCGGGCAGCCGCGCCATGACATCGTGGAACAGCACGATACCGCCGGGCTGGACCCTGGGGTACCAGCTCTCGAAATCCTCCCGCACCGCCTCGTAGGTATGCAGGCCGTCGATATGCAGGAGACCGATGCTCTCGTCTTCGAACTGCGGCAGTGCCTCCTGGAAAAGCATGCGCAGCAGGTACGCAAAGCCGCGGTAATGCTCCCGGGCATGGGCCTGCACGTCGCGGAAGATGGATTCGTCGTAGCTGTCTGTATGCGCATCCCCCTCCCACGTGTCGATGGCATAGGCGACGGCGTCCACGTCGAAGTCCTGCAGCGCCTGGCAGAAGGTAAAAAAGGACAGGCCGTTGTAGACCCCGAGTTCGACCACCATGCGGGGCCGCAGTGCTTCCACCAGGTCGTAGGCAAAGGGCAGGTGGTCGACCCAGGTGCTGAAGACCATGCGCCGCGGCTCGAAACCGCGCAGGGAGGGCGGGAAGTAGATAGCACTCATCCTCCGCTACCCTGCTGCTGGCGACGCGCCGTGTCGTGGAGCAGTACCGGTGCTTCGCAGGGTGCCGACGGCTCGCCGGCACCGGCCAGCCGGTTTGCCGAGTACTGTACGAAGCGGTGCACGTTCGGGCTCAGCTCGCCCAGGAACAGCGGGCTCGTCCGCGGGCTCGCATAGTCGCGGCCACGGAGCCGGCGGTACTGGGCCTTGATCTCGTCGATGAACAGCTCGCGTGCCTCCGGCGCTTCGCCGCCAGTGGTCACGCCGCCGTGGAACTGGTGGAAGGTGCCCTCCCCGGGCAGCATCACGTGCTGTACGCCCGGGTGCTCGCAGGCGCGCTTGTACAGGTCGAGGTTGACCATGCCGCCGCCGCGAAGGTCGAAGCGCGTGTCCATGCCGCCGAGTTCTTCCCACACGCGCCGGGGCATGCTCAGGCAGTTGCTCTCGCTGATCGGCAGGTAGAAACCGCCGGCACAGGAGCCACTGAAGCAGGCGATGTCGAAGAGCCGGTAGCCGTCTCGCGGCCAGTCGATGGACGCCAGGAGCTGCTGATCCTGCTCCACATCGTAACCGTTGGCGACGGCGAGCTGCTGCAGCTCCGAGCCGATATGATAGCCGGGCACGGCGACGATCGCGCTGTCGTGGAGACGGTGACCCGCCAGCAGGCCGTGGACGATGCCCGGCGTCAGCAGGCGCGCGCCGTCGATCATCACGCAGACGTTGCTGCCCCGGGCCCGGCGAACACCCTCGTTTACCGCGTGCACCGGCGTTGGCGCCGTCTCGTCGCGAAGCAGGTAGCGGAAGTTGGCTGGCAGGCCCGCTATAAAGCCCGGGTCGAGCAACTCGCCCGAGCGGTTTTCGACGATGAGCACCTCGTAATCGCCGGGGCTGGCTCCCTGCTGGTAATCCGGCAGCAGCGAACGGATGGTATTCCTGGCCTGCAGGGCCATCCGGTAGACGACGACGACAATGCTCAGCTTCGGCGGACGCAGCCGCCCGGCAGCATTCCTCACGGTTTGCATCATGGCGCGGAGGGCCCTCTTGCCGTGGTCTTATGGTCTTATGGTGGCCCGCGCCGCCCGGCGCAGGCGGCCGTGGAGCCAGTGCAGCGCCAGGGGCAGGCGGTCACTGCCGCTGGCCTTGCGCAACCCCTCCTCGAAGAAGGGCTCCTCGGCAACGCCCGCGGCATCCAGGCCGAGCTCGCGAGCGAGCCGCTCTACTGTAGCACGATAGCTGGCAGCGTCGACGTCGAAATCCACGAGGGGGAAGCCCCGCCCCCGGCGCAGCGCCAGGAGCCGCCGGTTGTAGTTTTTCCACAGGCCGTGGGCCATGTCCCGTTCCATGCCGCTGCGGTTGGCGAGGGACGCGGCGACCGCTGCCGGGTGGCGGAACACGCCGACGAATTCCATGGCCGGGTACAGCTCCAGCCAGCCGTCGATCACGAGGAGCGTGCGCGGGTCCTTAAAGCCGGCGACCGGCGCATCGGCCAGGGAGGCGAGGATCTCCCGGGCCCGCGCCTTGTGTGCCGCGCTCCAGCGTACCCGGGACGGCGGCGCATCCCAGCTGCCGCCATTGGCCGCGAGCACGGCATCATTGAGGTCGACGATGGCCTGGTTCTCCCGGTTGCCCTTCAGGTTGTAGCGGTTCCACTCGTGCACCTCGCCGAGGGCCAGTCCGGCGCGCTGCAGGGAGCCGGTCAGGCAGCTGGTGCCACTGCGATGCATGCCGACGACGGCGATGAGCCGCTGCGGCGCGGGCGCAGCGGGACTCACGGTGCCTGCTCCCTTGTGGCCGCGCCCCGGCCCTGGCGGCGCTCCCGTGCCATGAGCACCAGGACCAGGGTGATCGCCGGGATGCCGAGAGCGGCCGCCACGACGAAGAACCAGGGATAGCCGCTCTTGTCCACCAGCCAGCCCGAGAAACCGGAGATGAACTTGCCCGGTAGCGTCATGAGCGAACTGAACAGGGCGTACTGGGTCGCCGTGTAGCTTCGGTGCGTCAGGCTCGAGAGGTAGGCCACGAAGGCCGTGGCCGCGATACCGCCGCTCAGGTTGTCCGCGCTGATCACCAGCGCCAGCCACAGGATCGGCGGCGTCACGGTACCGCCCTCGAGCGCGAGGAGGGAAAAGAGGAGGTTTGTCGCGGCGACAAGGACCGCGCCGAGCAGCAGCGGCCGCAGGATGCCGAAGCGGAGCACCAGCAGGCCGCAGAGCGCGGAACCGGCGACCGTCATGAAGAAGCCGAAAAGCTTGGCGATGCTCGCGATCTCCGACTTGCTGTAGCCGAGATCCAGGTAGAAGGGATTGGCCATCACCCCCATGGCGATATCCGAGAGCCGGAACACGGCGACAAAGACAAGCACCACGACGGCGAAGCGGCGGTAGCGCTGCAGGAACTCGAGGAAGGGGCAGATCACCGCGCCGAGGAGCTGGCGCTGCCAGAAGGCGCGCCGCTCCAGGTGCATGGGGCGGCCCATGACCTGGTCGACCATGGCCGAGTCCATGCGCTGCTGCTCCAGCGCACCCCGGTGCGGCGGTTCGTCGCCCCACAGGGTTGCCGCCATGCACACAGCGACCAGCCCGGCCATGGCGAGGTAGGCCGCGGACCAGCCGCTTGCATCGGCGATGTAGAGCGCCCCGGCGCCCGCGACCAGCAGGGCAACCCGGTAGCCGAAGATATAGCCGGCGGAAAGTGCGCCCTGCTCTTCATCGGGCGCCGATTCGATACGAAACGCATCAAGCGCCACGTCCTGGGTCGAGGAGGAGAAGGCCACCAGCACCGCCGCCACGGCAATGGGCGCCAGGGACGCCGCCGGGTCGAGCCGGCTCATGGCGGCGAGCCCGGCGGCGATGCCCAGCTGGCCGAGGAGTATCCACCCCCGGCGCTGGCCGAGGAACGCCGTCAGCAGCGGCAGGCGCACCCGGTCCACCACCGGCGCCCAGAGGACCTTGAGCGAGTAGGTCAGGCCTACCCAGGCAAAGAAACCGATCGCCGTGCGGGCCACCCCCTCGTCGCGGAGCCAGGCCGTGAGCGTGGAGAAGACCAGCAGGAACGGCAGTCCCGCCGAGAAGCCGAGCAGGCTGATGACCAGTACCGGCTTGCGGGCGTAGACCCCGAGCGCGGCACGCCAGGAGGATGCCTGCCCGCCGGCGCTAGTCACAGCGCGCGGCCCGCAGCGCCAGCGCCTCGCGGTAGAGGGCCATGTCCCGCGCATGCCAGGCCTCCACCTCGGCGCGGAAAGCCGGATCGGCGATGTAGGCGCCGCGGCTGCCGTGCTCCTGGTCCGCGTTCACATTGCGCGGTGTGACCGGTGGCTGCGCCCCCGCGAGGAAATGCTCGCTGAAATAGCGCACATCTTCATCGTAGTGCTCGGTGATACCCACAAAGTCGAAACGCCGGAGCGGGAAGCCCCAGAGGAAGGCGCTGTACATGTCGCGCAGTTCCGGCCCGAGGCAGAAGCGCTCCAGGGTCCAGCGCTCCTCGACGACCTGCCGGTGCAGGCGCCCCGCATCGAGAGGGTTGTAGCTCCGGTGCCAGTAATGGTAGTGCGACGCGAGACGCTCCACCGGGTCGCGCAGCCAGACCACGAAGTGGCGGCCCTCCCGCGCCGGCAGCAGTGCGTACTTGAGCGGCAGGAAATGACCGTGGATACAGCGCGCGGCGCGCACACGGGCCGGCGGCAGCGCGAGGCGCAGGCAACCGCCCAGGGCGCGCAGCCGCCGCGTCGCCACGGAGCGGTTGATCGGCCGGTCCCGGTAATCGCGCAGCAGCCCGTCGCCATACACCGCCTCCAGGAGCCCGAGGAAGCTTGTCCCCGCCGTCTTGGGCAGGTGCAGGGAGATCAGCATGCGGGCTCGTCCCGGCTGGCCGCGAAGCCGGCGAGGAGCTCGGCGGCACGCTCCCAGTCCACGGGGGCCGGGGTCCGTGGGTAGCGCGAAAAGTCCTCCGGGAAGAGCCTTTCGCGGCCGAACCAGCGCCGCGCGACGGCGGCATTACCGGCGGCGAAGGCGGCATAGAACTCCTCGGCTTCCGCCCGCGGCGGCAGCACGCTGGCGCCGGCGCCGGCGCCGTTAGCCTGCAGCCAGGCGGCGAGGGCATCCCGGGTCGGGCGGTGCCGGTCGCGGCTCTCGCGATCGCCGGCGCAGCACTCGTTGAAGCGCAGCAGCGCGGCCTGTGCCGGTGCGGACAGGGCCGTGTTGACAGGTTCCGGCAGGGCCAGGTCGAGGAGCGGCAGACCGGCGAAATGGCAGAAATCGCTGACCACGTCGCCACCGTGGAGCAGGCTGCGGTCATAGAGGCAGGGATGCACGGCCGCCTCGCCGAACGCATCGGCCCAGCGCGTGAGCAGCGCCTCGAAGTCGAAGTAGGGGGGCGGGCTGCGCCGCGGCCGCCGGACGTTGGCGATGGGCAGGATCGTGGGGGGGATGAAGCCGGCGCGCAGCTTCTGGCTGTAAAAGCTGAGCGCCAGCTCATCCTGGCGGCGCAGGTAGACCCGCACCTGGATGTCGTCGAAGCGAGGCCGCAGGAAGGCAGCCAGCTCGGCGACCTGCGCGGGTTCCAGGAGCCGGGAGTGGAAATGCTCCGACGTGATGACGAACAGGTCCGCCGTGCAGCCGGCGACCTCGGCAGCGAAGGCCTCGAGGAAGTCCCGCCGCCAGCGGGCGCGCGCTTCGGTATCGTCCAGCCCATGAAGCCGCGTATAGTCATCGCTCTCGTCCGGGGCCATGAAGGCCGCAGCAAGGGCCCGGTTGTTGCCTCTCCCCGCGCTGGCGCAGCAGTGCACCCCCGACGCGGCCAGTTCCCGGGCCCCGCGCGACAGGTAGGCCTGCAGGGAGCTGGAACCGGTCTTCTCGGTGCCGATGTGGATGACGGCGCGCACGGCTCAGGCTCCCGGGCCACCGGGGAGCCCGGTTTCAGGCAAAGGTTTCACGGGCGTAGTATCCCTTGTCGAACACCCACCGGTACTTGCGGTAGACGAGGGGCTCGAGTTCGGGCGTAAAGTAGTCGCGGTAGTCGTGACGCTGCGTGGTGTTGACCGCCTCGGCGCGGAAGGGTGCTGAAAAGCAGTCCGCGCAGCCAAGCGCGATGGCGCTGCCCAGCGCTTCCTGGCGGGCGACCAGGAGGTTATCCGGGACGAAGCCGTCGACCGTGTAGTAGTCCCGGAAATCGAACCACCACCGCGATTCCGCCACGAAGGCCGGGAAGTCGCCAGCGAGCGCGAGCTCCTGGGCGCGGCCACGGTCCCAGGGGTGCCCGTTGCGCAGGTAGTGGTAGCGGGAGACCTCCATGGCGTAGGGGTTGCGCACCATGACCAGCACCCGGCGGAAGCGGTCGACCCGGTGCGGCAGGCCCTGCCCGGCGAACCAGGCGTCCACCGTAGCGAGGTTCTGGTGCCGGCGCCCGGTGACCACGCGGACGCCCTCCCGCCCGGCGAGGTCACCCTCGTGCCCCGCCTGTACGGCGTAGTAGACGGGCGCGCGCAGGCTGCGCGTTAGCGCCTCGCTGACCGCCATGCCCGCCGTTTTCGGGACATGAAGAAACAGCAGTTCGTCGTTGAAAACCACGTCGCGGGAACCCCGGGAATCGTTGAGCAGCGCCCGGCTGACAGCTGCCGAGCGTGCCGCGCAGTGTACCACCGGCGCGGAAAGAGCGGCCAGCAGTGGGGACAGTGGCGCGGCGGCCCGCTACACTGCGGACATGATCGATCACGCCACCATCGCCGAGGCCATTACCGGTTTCACCACGGACACCGGGCGGTGGCGGGCGGTCCCGGCAGCGGAGTTCGCGGCCAATGGCATCATCGTGGAGGGCGCCCCGGAGCGGGTGGCGCTGTATCTTCGGGACGGCATTCGCGATGCCCGCGTAACGCTGGTCCCGCCCGCTGAAGGCCAGGCCCGGGTGTTCATCGGCAACAACCTGCGCGGCACGCTGCGCGCCGCGCTGCGCGGTGCCGGCAGCACGCTCTACGTCGGGGATAACTGCAGCTTCAACGACCTCACGATCCGCTCCCGGCAGCCCGGCGACCTGGTCGCCTGCGGCAGCGACGTGGCGGTGACCGGGCCGGGAACCTGGATCTCCGGCCTGGAGGCGTCCCCGGGACGACCGGCACTGGTCGTCGGCGACTGCTGCCTGTTCGCTGCGGACGTCACGCTGCGCAACAGTGACGGGCACCCGGTACTGGACTGCGACAGCGGCGAGATCACCAACGCGCCGGCCCGGGGTATCCTGATCGAGCCGCACGCCTGGCTGGGCGAGCGCAGTGCCGTGCTCAAGGACGTAACCATCGGCGCCTTCGCGCGGGTCGGCTTCGGCAGCGTGGTCACGGGGAACCTGCCCCGCTGCGCCGTCGCCCGGGGTATACCGGCAACCTTCCGCGTGGACAGTACCCGCTACTGGGCCTGGGACGGGTCGGAGACGGGAAGGGCCCGGGCCGCCGCCTTCCTCGCGCGCTTTCCGCCAGGCGCAGAGCGGCAGCCGGACGGCCCGGGCTCAGGCGACTAACCCGCGCCGGCAGCAGTCTCGCGCAGCGGCGGCGGTAGGTCGCGACGCAGCATGGCTTCCGCCTGCCCGCGGCTGAAATGGGCCGCCAGCCAGTCACCGTAGCGCGCCATTCGCGTCGCCGGCTCCGCGCTGCCTTCGATGATCCCGACAATGGCCTCCGCAAGCGCCTGCGCGCTCTCCGCCACCCTCAGCACCTGGCACGCATCGGGAATGCCCTCGGCACCGACAGGGGTCGTGACCAGCGGCACATTGTGCTGTACGGCCTCGATGACCTTGCCCTTCACGCCCGCCCCGTAGCGCAGCGGCACGACGGCGAGCCCCACCTGGCGATAGAGCGCGGCGAGCTCCCCGTCACTCACGTAGCCGTGCACGGTCACCTGCGCTGAGGCCAGCGCCCGCACCTGCTCGCCCGGATTGGAGCCCACCAGGTGGACGTGTACGTCCCGGCAGGCCGCATTGACCAGGGGCAGGATCCCGGTCGCCAGCCAGCGCGCGGCATCGACATTCGGCGGGTGATTGAAGCCACCCACGAAGAGCACATGACGCGGCTGAGACGGCGCGTAGTCCGGGAGCAGGTGGTCCGGCAACGCATAGAGAGGCACGGTGCGCAGCGCCAGGCCCGGCCGTTCACGGGCGATTTCGTCGATCTCCACCGTGGAGAAGTAATAGATCCGGTCCACCTGCTCGAACACGGCGTACTCGCGCTTGCGCCAGCTTTCGGCTTCCCTCGCAAGCGCGGGGGCGTCGAGGACGGCGGCCTCGCGCCGCATGCGTAGGTAATGCAGGTCGTGGCCGAAGAAGCTCACGGGCGGGCGCGGGGAAAGCTTCGCGAGGTGGGGCAGGAACTGCTCCGCCACGTGCGGCCGGTGCAGGAAGATCTCGTCGATGTAGGGGGCGTGCTCGCTGAACCAGCCGTCGAGATCCCGGGCGACGGACTCTCCCACCAGCACTTCCACCCCCAGCTGCTGCAGCGCCCGCGTATAGGGCTGGTGGGGGAAAAAATTGGCGCCCATGAACTGCACCCGGTAGCCCAGGGCCAGCAGGAGCTGCAGGTAAAGAAAGGTGGAGCGCGAGCCCGCGTCCTTGTCGTAGTGGGGTACATAGTGGTCGATGACCAGCACGCAGCGACGCCCGCGCGAGCGATCCCGGGCCCAGACGACATGCTCGGCGTTCTCGAAGTGCTCGGCGTCCAGCACGGCCTGCCACTTGCCGGCGAAGACGGCCTGGTTATGCACCTGGTGCTTCTTGACCCCTGCGTTCAGGTCCGTGCCGTTGCTCACGCCCTCGAAATGAAAGACCCGCGAGGCGGGCTGGTAGACCACGCGGTAGCCGGCGGCGCGGACCGCGAAGCACAGGTCCGCGTCCTCGTAGTAGGCGGGCGCGAAGCGCTCGTCGAAGCCACCGAGTTCGTCCCAGAGCGAGCGGCGCACCATCAGGCAGGCGCCGGAGACGTAGTCGACGTCCTTGCGATAGCCGTAGGCCGGCTTCTCCGGGTCATCCCCGCGCCCGAAATTCCAGCCCGAGGCGTCACGCCAGAGAATCCCGCCGGCTTCCTGCAGCTTGCCGTCACCGAACAGCAGCATGGGGCCGGCCGCCCCGACGGCGGCATCCTCGAACACCGCCAGCAGCGGTTCCAGCCAGCCGGCCGTGACCGCCGTGTCGTTGTTGAGCAGGAGCACGAAGTCGCCGCGGGCTTCGCGGGCCGCGCGGTTGCAGTTGCGCAGGAAACCGGCATTCTCGCCGCGCACCACCTTCACCCCCTGCATGCGCTTTCCGAGGCTGGTGGTGAGATCGGTGGAGCCGTCGTCCGCGACGATGATTTCCACCGGCGTGTCACCCAGGTGCTCGTGCAGGGCCTTCAGGCAGTGCGCGGTCACCCGGTAGTCGTTATAGACAGGCACGATGATCGAGACGCGGGGCCGGTCGCAGGCCGGGAAGGCGAGCGTCAGTGTATCCAGGTCCGGGTCCAGGGCCTTCGGGTCGAAGACGAGCCGCTCGCCGGCCTGGTCCGGGAAGCGCGCCCGGATCCAGACGCGCAGATCCTCCGGTGAACTGCGGAAGAAGACGCTCGCGGCGCGCTTCAGCCGCGGCCAGCTCAGGCTGCGGGCGGAGCCGGCCGGGTTGCGCGCGACGTAGCGCAGCACATCGGCGGCCATCGCCAGGCGGTTCGGCCGCACCTCCGGGCCGGGCAGGTCGAAATCCTGCGCGTGTCCCCGGGCGGCGATGATCAAACTGTCGTAACTGGTGGCCGTTCCGTGACGGCCGGTCAGCAGCTTGTAGGCGCGCGACACCTGCCGCTGGATCCGCCCCAGCGGCGATGCCTCGAAAGCCTGCAGGTTGCCGTAGGCCTCGCTCAGCGTGTGGAACAGGTAATCGGCCTTCTGCTGGAGCGCGTCGTGCGCCGCCTGGAGTTCCGATCGCTGCTGCTCCAGGGCCCGGTGGTCTTCGGCAAGGGTCTCATAGGCCCCCAGCTGCCTGCGATGTGCCTCTGCCAGGGCCTCGTGCTCGGCCTCCAGGGTCTCGTGCACGGCCTGCAGCCGGGCATGAGCGCCCCGCTCCGTGTCGTGGGCAGCCACCAGCCCGGCATAATCCGTCTCGGTTGCGCGAAGGCGCTCCAGGGCGCGGTCCCGCTCACCGGTGCGCTCCTTGACCAGCGACTCGGCTTCGCGGCGCGCGTTGCCCGTCTCGACGACTTCCGCCAGCGGCGCCAGGGCCGCAGCGAAGTCCCGGAGCCGCGGCAACAGCGACGGCGAGGCCGGGGGCAGCGCGGCCCGGGGCCCGCCGGCACAGAGGTTCTCGCAGTAGCCGGCGAGCAGGGTCTGCTCGAAGGTCTGCAGCGCCCGCTCCCGCTCGGCGAACTGGTCGGCCGCGGCCGCATGCCTTAACGCGGGCTGAAAGAGGTCCCCGGGCGCGGGCGCGGCCAGGGGCAGGCCGAGCCCGGCAAGGTGCTCGAGGAGGCGCTCGAGTTCCGCCGGGTCGGCGGCAATGGCGTCGTAGGATACGCAGACGTGGGGCCGCCCCGCGAGGGCCTCGAGGGCGCAGCGGTTGTAGTGTTCCCACAGGGCCAGCCCATAGGCCAGGGGAAACCCATTGCGGCGCCGCAGCGAATCCGCCACCGCGAGCGGGTTGCGGTAGACGTACAGGATCACGGTTCCCTGTTCCGTCCACGCAGGCCAGGTCAGGCAGAGACGCGGGTCCTTGAGAAAGGTACCGGCCTCTGCGGGCACGCCCTCGGCGAGCGCACGCTGTACCGTCGCCACGGCGGGCACATCGCCACGCAGCGGGTCCGCCGGCGGATCGAACCAGCTCGCCTCCCTTTCCGCAAGCAGTGCGTCGTTCGCGGCTACCAGGTCGCGCCGCTCGAAAAAGCCGAGGGGATTGTCAGCCTGCGCGGCGAGCATGTCGCCGGGCAGGCCCGCGTAGAGACCTGCTTCGGCCAGGACCCGGGCAACCAGCGAAGTCCCCGAGCGGTGCATGCCCAGCACCAGGACGGGCGCGGCCATCAGCGTTTCCTGCGTCTGCCGGGACAACGCCCTCCCCTAGTCCTTGTAGGGGGCGAAAAGCTCTTCCATGGCCTCGCCGTCGATAAAGGCATCGTCTGTGAGGTTGAAGCGCGCACGCACTTCCTTCGCAGCGAGGGTGCGGAACTCCGCGCGCAGATCCTTGATGATGCGGGCACGCACCCGCTCATAAGGGAGGTAGCCGGACTCGCGGATCCCGTCGAGGCGGATGATGTGGAGGCCGAACTGCGAATCGGTTACCTCGGAGTAACCGCCCACTTCGTCGATCTCGAAGAGCGCACCGGAGTAAGGCGGCGTGATATCGGGGTCGCCCAGGCGGATCCAGCGGTTCAGGGAACCGCCCCGCTGCCGGGAACCGGGGTCCTCGGAGTATTCTTCGACATAGGCCTCGAAGTCCGCCCCATCGCGCAGTTCGGCCAGCACCTGCGCCGCCTTTTCGCGCAGCTCGGTGCGGTCCTGCCCCGGCGGCGAGCGGAACAGGATATGGCTCGACGCGCGCGTTTCCGGGTAGCGCGCGTACTTCTCCTTCTCGGTCTTGTAACGCTCCTTCGCGAGCGGCTCGAAATCGGGCTCCTGGCGTTCGTCGACCAGGCGCTGGAACATGAACTGCTCCCGGGCCTGCAGGAGCTTGAAGCGGAGCTCCCAGTAGCCGGGGTCGTCCGGGGTGAGGTCGTCGGCGGTTGCCGCCAGCTTGCGGGTGGCGAGCAGCTGGGTAATGAGCTCGAAGCGATCCCCCAGGTCATTGGCCGCGCGCCGTTTGATCTTCTCCGGGGAGGTCTCGAGCACCACCTCGAATTCCTCGCGGGTCATCTCGATGCCCTCGTCGGCGACCACGACCTCGGCGCGGGCAAGGGTCGGTGCCAGGGCAAGGAAAAACAGGATGGAAAGGGTACGTAGCAGCATGGACCACCTGAAAGTGTCTGGACTGTCAAAAAAAAGGCCGGCGCCCGAAGGCGCCGGCCCGATCAGACCTGGCTACACGAGATAGCCAGCCAGCTTACAACCTTAGTTGAAGCTGTGACCTACGATGCGGCCGTAGGAAGCGTCCGGGTTGGCGGCAACCTGACGTGCCCAGGCAGCAAAGCCGATCATCGGCACACTGCCGCTGACGGAGCTGCAGGTCATGTCGAGGGCCGCACCGGCGGCAGCGCTGTAGCCGCTGTCGACGTCACCCGCCGTGTCCCAGTCGCAGACCGCAGTCGCACCGTTCAGGTAGGACTGCGCGGAGTCAACGGCCAGTGCCAGCCAGCCGTAGGGCTGACCCAGGTCGGCCGATACGTCGACGTCGGACACGCCCAGCACGCTGTTGCCGCCGAAGCTGATGACGTTGGTCTCCTTCGGCAGGGTCAGGCGCGCTACCTCACCCGGAGGTGCCGGGGAAACGACCAGGTCGCCTTCCGGATCGGTCAGCGTGGCTTCTTCGCGGTTGAACGGCACGATGGAGGCCTCGACCGGGATGTCGCGGTTGTCGCAGGCGATTTCGCCGTCGGCAGTGCCGCGGAGGCAGTCCTCGTCTTCGTCATCCAGCGATGCGACGTACTGCGGCAGGTCCAGCATGGTGTACTGGCCGGGCATGGTGACCACCCAGTCCAGGGCCGCGCCGTTGGCGGAGTTGGCCGTCCACTCGTTGATCAGCGAGCTCACGCCGAGAACAGTACCATCGCGCAGATCCTCGAAGCGGCCACGCTCTGCAGCGGGACCGGCCGTCGGCACACCGCCGTCGAGGTCCGGGAAGTCGAAGCCGTCGAGATCACCGGAGAGCCAGCCGTACTGCTGGTTGGAGATCTGCGCGTTGGCCAGGAAGCCCTGGATGTGAACGGCGTTGTCGCCGAACTCAACGCCGGAGGCGTTGTCGCGGATGAAGTAGGAGACCTTCAGGACGTCGCCGGTGCTTTCGTAGGTGACGTCGCCGTCGAGGTCGTCGTCGGCGCTGTCCTGGTAGGTCGCCGCGTTGCTGACCACACCGCGGGTGCTGCCGGCCGCGCCGTCGGCGAAGAAGTTGGAGCGGACAGCTGCGCAGTCGGTCGGCGTGCCGGACACGTGCTTGGCCGCCTGGGACAGGACGCTGTTGTCAGCGGAGGTAACCGTGTCCAGCGTCGGCGAACCCATGCCGATGATCTCGACGTAGCCGGAGTCGGCGCCCTCAGCGTAGATGGACGGCATGGTGAGCTTGCCGCCGGTCGCTGCCGGAACCGTGCAGGTGGTGTCGTCGGCCTGCCAGGAGATGACGCCGTTCTCGTCGTCGGACAGGTAGCCCGCGTAGACGTCGTAGGGCGACATGACGATGTTGAAGTCGAGGGCGTCCAGCGAGTCCGTGGCGCGACGGAAACGGAACTTGACGACCTGCGTGCGCGGGCTGGTGTTGACGATGTGGATACCCGTCAGCCAGTCACCGTTGACCGTGTAGTACGGAACCAGCGCGAGGTCACCCAGCGCGTTGTTGGCTACCGTCTGGGCGGAGGCCACATTTGCGTATCCCGCAGATGCAACGGCTACCGCAGCGGCAATGCCCAAGGGCTTAAAGTTGCTTTTCATTCGGAGACTCCTAATGTTTGAACACACAACCAAATGGTTAATGCTAGCGCTATTATTGCTAGCTGCAGCCAGCTGTCAACCCGCTGCCAAAGCTACAACGTGGCGCTGAACCACCACTCTCCATCGACATAGACCCACTGCTCGACAAAGCGTGTTGGCACAGCACCGATTGCTGCCGAAGCTGCCGAGGTATGTTTGACGGGTTCGGACATGACCCTTGCCGCCACACTCGCCACAGCTGCACCGGCATCATAGGTAACGAATTCGACGCCTGTCAACTGCCACTCCACCATGTAGGAAAACTTCTGCCGGTACAGCGGCTTGGGAAAAACTTCTCTGTAGGCAGGTGAAGTAAAGGTCCAGGCCGTGTCGAAGTCGCGCTGCTCGAGCGCGTGCCAGCGCGCCTCGGCCCGCGACAGCAGGCGGGTGCGCAGCTCGTCGTTCATGCGCGGCCCGCCGGCGCAGCCGGCGAGCAGCGCCAGTGCGAGGCACACCAGAAACGTCCGTGAACGCCTCATGCCAAACTCTAACATACTAATTTCCCTGGGTTTTTAGTGATCGCGAAGTATACATGAGCGTCTGCCCGGCGGAAACGCCGTGGTCACCGCGGCGCTGCCCGGGCGGCGCCGGGCGCCAGCGGCGCGCGCCGGCCTGCCGCTGCCACCGCCGCGCCGTGGCCCGCCAGGCCGTGTTTCCGCGGCCGGAACGGCCTGCCAGACGGCTTTCGGGCGGTTTTCGGACGGCTTGCGGGCGTGCGAGGCCCGCTTTTATTCCATGGGGCACGCTGTAAAAAATACCAGCATTTACCGCGGCTATTTGCCGGCCGGCCCGGCCCCTTTCCCGGGCGGATTGTCGATCAGTTCCATGAAGCGGACCCGGGAGCGCATTTCCTCGCTCACCTGGCGTAGGGCGTCCTCGGTGTACAGCGCCCGGGGCGTGATGATGACCAGCAGTTCCGTTCGCCGGTTCTCCGTGGTCGTCGACCCGAAAAGGGCGCCGACGCCGGGAATCTTGCGCAGCAGCGGAACCCCCGTTTCCCCGGCACTGGCGTTCTCGCGGATGAGGCCGCCGAGGACCACCGATTCGGAAGAACGCACCGCCACCCGGCTGCGGATCGAGCGCTCGAGGAAGGAGCGCTGGCCGGTGGCGGAGTCGACGCTGCCGACATCCGTAACCGACTGCTCCACGTCCATGGTGACCAGGCCGCCGGCGTTCACCGACGGCGTCACGATCAGGCTGACGCCCGTATCGCGGAAGTTGATATTCTGCACCGAGTTGCCGCCATTGGTGATCGTTGTACCCTGGAGCACGGGCACCTGGTCGCCCACCTGGATCTCCGCCGTGTGGTTGTCGAGCACCATCACGGAGGGCGTGGAGATCACGTTGATGAGCGAATCCTCGCTGAGGGCGTTCAGGACCGCCGTGATATCGCGCACGCTGTTGGTCACCGTGTAGGAGAAGCCCGGGGCGACCGCGCTCGGACTGCCGGAATCCCCCACGAGCTGCCCGAAGCCCTCGTAGGCACCGTCCAGCCCCTTGCGGAAGGACCACTCGAGACCATAGCGGAGCTCGTCAGTAAGGGTGACCTCGAGGATGCTCGCCTCGATGATGACCTGGGTCGCGACGACATCGAGCTGCTCCAGGGCCTCTTCAATGATTTCGTACTGCCTGCCCGTGGCGTAGATCATGAGGGCGTTGTTCTCCTCGTCGGCCACCACCCGGACGTTGGCGAGCACGTCGCCCTCGCTGTCATCGCCGAGCGCCGCGGCCACGAGGGCGGCCGCGCGACCGCCCCCGGTGCCACTGCCCGTGAAGCCCGCCCCGATGCCGGCGCCGTCATCGCCCCCGGCACTGCGGCCGCCACTGCTGCTCCCGATGCTCTCCGGCGTCATGCCGGGCGCCACACCACGCTCCGCGCCCTGGCCACCGCCGGCCGTGCCCCGGGAACTGGTGCCGCGACCGTCCCCGGCATAGATGCCGTTCAGGAGCTGCGCCAGGCGCTGCGCGGTCGTGTTCTGCACCGGGTAGACATGAAGCCGACGTTCGTAGCGCTCGTTCGGGTTGACGTCGAGGCGCTCGATCCAGGTGCCGACGCGGTCGAGGTAATGGGACCGGGGCGTGACCACGAGAATGCTGTTCAGGCGTTCCACGGGCATGATGCGCACCAGGCCGGCCAGGTCACCGCCCTCGCCGCCGGCGGCGCCGATGAGGTTGTTCAGCGCCTCCGCGGTTTCGACGACGCCGCCGTGTTCCAGGGGAAAGATACCGACGGACATGCCGGCCAGCATGTCGACGTCGAAGGTGGAGACGATGTCCAGCCAGCCCGTGAGCTGCGCTCGCGTCCCCGCGAGCATGAGCAGGTTGCGGGCATTGTCGATGCGCACGAAGGCCGACTCCTCGGCGACCGGGCGGAGGATGTCGGCCATCGCCGAGGCGCTGATGTACTGCAGCGGCACGATGATCGTGCTGTAGCCCGCGAAATCATCCTGGGCGCTGGTCAGCTGCGGCGACAGGCGCATCGCCTGCTGCGAGCCGGTGACCAGGTAGCGGCCGTCCTTGCCGCGAAGGAGCAGCGCGTTGTGCGCCTTCAGCAGCGACTCGAGCACGCCGAGAAGCTGGTCGCGGGGGATCGGCGTGCGCGTGCGCAGCGTGACCTTGCCCTGCACCGGATGATCGACGATGTAGTCGAGCGCCAGGATGTCACCCATGACGGCCTGCACCACCTCGGAGAGGGGTGCCTGCTCGAAGTTGAGGCTCACATCCTCGCCGACGAAGCGTACCGGGTCCGCCGCTGCCGGCAGCTTGACCTGCCGGTCGGTGCCCCGGTAGAGGGTCGGCTCGGTGCGACCGGACTGCTGCTTTTCCTCGGCCAGGTCCCGGGCGCTGGCCGACAGGGTGCGCGGTGGCTCCCCGCTGCCCTCCCCGGCAGCGCTCGCCGCCGGCTCCGGCGTGCCGCCGGCAGTTGCGCAGCCTACGAGGGCCGCACCGAATAACACGACCGTGATCGTCTTCCACATGTTCCTGCCCCAATGGTTTCCCGGCATGGTGCCGTTATCGTTGTCTGTCGTCACGAGCGCCACCTCAGCGGCCCCCGCCCAGGGTGAGGCGCGGCTCTTCCTGCTCCGCCTTGCTGCCACCGGCCTTGCCGCCGCCCTCCCCGGGGCGTTCCCTGCCGGAGCCGGACGCCGCGGGCGCACCCCCTCCGCCCCCCGCATCGGCTGCCGCCGCCGACGGGGCCTCGACCACCTGCGGCAGGAGTTCGCGCTCATCGCGCACGCCCGCGCTGATGAACACGGCACGGTCGCCGGTCACCCGCTCCAGGCGCCAGCCATCCACCGCCTCACCGACGGCGACCCGGAGCTGGCGGTCCTTCACGGAAAGAATGACACCGCCGGTCTCGCCGGAACCGTAAATGCCGCGGACCGTCACGCCCTTCATGCGCGGCGCCGGCTTGCCGGGCTGTTCCGCCTCGGCGACCGCGACCGGTTCTTCCGGCAGTTCCTCCGGTCTCCGCCCCGCCCAGAACAGCGGCCGCGCCAGCATTGCCTCCCGCTCGGCCACCGGCAGCTCCCCCGCCCCTGCAAGCGTCGCCACGCGGACGCTGTCCGGTGCCGGTGCGACCGGCTCGATATCGGTGGCCATGGCAACCCGCAGCAGCAGGTAGAAAGCCAGCAGAACGAGGAGCACAACAGAGACCAGCAGCGCGAGTTCCACCCGGCGCTCCGAGCGCAGTGGATCCGCCTGTGCCCGATAGCGGGCGCTCAAAGCGGTCACGGCAGCCTCCGCAGGGCGAGGACCTCGATGACCGCCGTGACCTGCTGCGGCAGCCGATCCTCGCGGCGCACCCGGCCGCGCGAGGGAAAGACGTCGAGGGACTCGATCAGCAGCATGGGCCGGAAAGCCTCGAGGTTCACCAGGGCCGCATCCAGGGCCGGCAGCGTCCCGGTCGCCGTCACCTTGACGCCCACCAGGTCGAAGTTGTCCTGGTTGCGCGTCGGCAGGACCTGGCTGTTCGAGACCGCGAGACCGGCCCGGGCCAGCAACTGCCGGACCTCCGCCTGCAGCGACGCCGCCACCGCCGTCGCATCCTGCGCCGGTGCATAGCCCAGCGCCTCGAGGCGCTCGCCGACCTCGCCGGCCGCGGCGCGCAGTGCCGCCTCGTTGTCGATCAACCCCTGCAGGCGGGCGATACGAGGGCGCAGGTCGTCGATCCGCTCGGCATCCCCGGCGCCCAGGGCAAGGAGCTTCACCAGCGCCGCGAGGTAAAGATAAAGCGGTACGAGCAGCGTGAGCCCGATGATCAGCGCGCTACGACGATGCGTGGCCAGCCAGTTCACGGCGCGGCGCCCTCGCCGACGCGAAGGTCCAGGTAGAACTGCTCCTCCCCGCTGTTGCCGACGCGGCTGATAGGCTGCGGGGCGGTCACCTCCGCGTAGGCGGGATCGGAGGACAGCGTCTGCATGACCGCAGCAGCGTCGGCGGCCCGCCCGCGGATACGCAGGTCACCGCCATCGGCGGAGAAGTGCGCGACCCAGGCATCATCGCCCAGGAGTTGCGTAAGGCGCGCGAGTTCCCGGTGCGGACTCGGATAACGCGCCACGATCTCCCGCGCCGAGAGAAGCTGGCGGTTGGCATCGGCGATCGCCTCGCGCAGTTCCGTCACGTCGCCGGCCGCACGCGAGCGCTCCTCGGCCAGGGCCGCCACGCGCGCCAGTTCCAGGTGCTTGCCGCCGGCATAGACACCGGCCAGGGCGAGCAGGACAAGCAGACAGGCCGCAGCCATGATGCCCACACGACCCAGCCTGCGCCGGTAGAGTGCCTCTCGCCGCCCCTCCCCGAAACCCGCAAGCACCGCCATGCCGTCCGGCACCGCGGCCCAGACCTCCTGCGCGGCGGCATCGTGGCTGTCGTATTCGCGGCCGAGAAAGGCCATGGCCGCGCTGCGGGCGGTGATGGCGAGGTCAATGGCCAGGGACTGTTCACCGCGCCCGGCGAGACGCCAGCCCCAGGCCGTGTCGTCCGGCGTGAAGGGGCTGCTGGCCGCCACTTCGATGGCGAGCGCCGTGGGCAGATCGCTCTCTGCGGCCCGCGGCAGCGTGAGCCGCTTGTGCAGGACGATATCCGCCGGCAGGCAGACCCCGCGGCACGAGCTGTCCGGGGCCTCGCCGGCGGGCAGGGGCTCGCCGGACTGGTACGCTCGAAGTTCGCCGGCCTGCTCCAGCAGCACCACCTCGTCGAAGTGCCGGCGCAGCGGCGAATCGAGACCGCGGAACAGGTCGCGCCAGGCCGCCAGCCAGTGACGGCCCAGCTGGCGCATATCGTAGCCGAACAGGTACCACTGCTGGTCGCTGCTCACGCACCGCCTCCGATCACCCGCGCCGGCTCCACCCGGCGCGTGGCCCAGGGCAGGCTCGAACCCCAGCCGGCACCGAGCTCGACCCAGCGGCGCCGGAGCCAGTAGCGGTCACCGGCTTCCACCAGCGCATCGACCCGATAGGAAGAGGCACCGCTGACCGGCTGCGCCTGCCGCCGCGACGGCGCGCCTTCGGGCAAGCCGGCACGGACCACGGCAGCGGGGGACCGGGCGGCCACCCAGGCGAGGCGAGGCGCCCCCCCGGAGGCCGCACCACCGCTGGCCGTGACCATGTGCCGGATGTCGTCGAGTCGTGTTCTCGTCATCCCCTCTACCTGCAGCAGGTCTTCAACGACGTCGAAGCGCGCGGGCCGTGGCGGTTGCTGCCCGCCGGACCGGCGCCACTCTACCACACTGGCGGCAAGAGCCCGGGCCTCGTCTCCCGCCGCGGTGTCGTATTCCCGGAACAGGCGCGCCAGCTGTGGCAGCGGTGCCGTGTTCACGTCGACGAGCGCCGCCGTCGGCATCGCCAGTACCCGTACCGTGAATGCGCCGAGGCGGTAGCTGGCTGCGGGGACGTCTCCGCTGGAGGCAAAACGCCCCTCGAGCACGTCGGCCATCAGCAGGTTGATGGCGCCGTCTCCCGCCGCCTCGGCCTGGGCGCGGAACAGGTGCGCCTGGGCCAGCTGCGTATCGACGGTCGCCCGGGACACGATCCCCGCGACCAGCAGCGACATGCCGGCAATGAACCAGACCACCACGGCGAGGGCTACCCCCGCCTCGCGGCCGTGGCGCGCGGGCCTCATCGCGCCACCGCCATGACCAGGTCAGGCCAGAAACGGCCATCGACCCGGAGCCGCAAGCGCACCCACCCCGGCTGGCCGCCCCGGTCCCACTCGCTTGTCCACGGCTCGTCGGCGCCACGGCGGTAGGCAACCTCGAAGCTGTCGACGCCTGACACTAACGTACGCCCCGGCGCTTTATTCCAGCCCTGCAGCGGCGAGCCCGCGCCCGGCTTGCGCCAGCGCAGGACCAGGTCTTCCTTTCTTCGCCCGAGGCGGACGAGGTAGTTGCCACCGTAGTTCTCGCCGAAGAGCACCACCGCCTTCCAGATCACGTCACCCTGCTCGGTCAGTTCAAAGACCGTGCGTTCCGCCCCGGAGCCGCCGAGAGACAGGCCCCCGGTGTTGCTGCCGGTGACTGCGGCACTGAAGCTGTCGCGCAGAAAGCTGCTCACCGCCCGCAGCTCGCTCACGCGGTCGACCCGGCGGTCCACGGTCGCCTGCGTATTGCCGAGGGTCCGCAGCCCGGACACCGTGGCGAGCATGATCAGGGAGAGGACCGCGAGGGCGACGACCGCCTCCACGAGCGTGAAGCCACCGCCCCGCCGCCGTGCCGTCACCGCGGACTCCCGCGAAGCCGCTGCCCTTCCACCACGGAGTGCAGGCGGACGCGCCGGCGCTTGCCGCCATCGACCCAGCTCACTTCGACCGCAAGGTCCTGCAGCATCCCCGGCGCCAGGCGGGAATCCCGTGGCCGGGGCAGCGGCTGCGCCTGTACTTCCCACTGGAAACCGCTCCCGGTCTCGCCCTGCCGGCGCACCCCCTCCGCGGGCACGATCGCACTGTCGGCGGCCAGGGAGCGCGCCAGCTCCACGGCGTAGGCGTAGCGCTCGTCGATGCGGACATTACGGGTGGCGGCGGTGCTCGCCTGGTAGAGAGCGCCGAGGGCAAGGCCGAGAATCGCCATGGCGACAACCATTTCCAGCAGGGAAAAACCGCGCTGCCCCCGGTGCTCAGGAGCGCCCATGGACCACCTGGGTCACGCGGCCGGTCAGCCAGTCGACGCCGATGGCCACGGTGCCGGACCCCGGGTTGGTGATGTCGATGCCGCCGCCGCTCGTGCCGCCTTCGGGATAGAAGCGGATCACGCCGGCACGTTCGCGGTTGACTTCCCTGGCGCCGTGCACGGTGACCCGCAGGCCGCGGGGCAGGTAACGCTCGGTGTCGCCGAGGACGATGCGCCGCTCCTCGGGCCAGACCAGTACGTCCCGGGGTTCCCCGCTGGTAATGGCGCGCTGCCGCGCGGCCGCGAACAGCGTGACCACGTCGCGCACCGCCTCGCGGGTCCGCATGCCGTCGTAGAAGCGGAACCCGGCAGGTACCGCCACGGCGAGCACGAGCCCGGCAATGGCCAGGGCCACCAGCAGCTCGACCAGGGTGAAGCCCCGAACGCGCGGGGCGCGTACCCTACTGCCAGTTGCCGACGTCCGCATCCTCGCCGTCACCGCCGGGGGCACCGTTCTGGCCATAGGTGAAAATATCCACCTCGCCGCGCTCACCCGGGTACTTGTAGTGATAATCCTGCCGCCAGGGGTCCTGGGGCACATCGGACTTGAGATACGGCCCGTTCCAGCCGGCGGCGTTCGCCGGCTTCTCGACCAGCGCGGCCAGGCCCTCCCGCGTACTGGGGTAATGGCCGACATCGAGCTTGTACATCTCGAGCGCCTGCTCGAGATCACGGATCTGGATGCGCGCGGTCTTGGTCTTCGCCCCGCCGAGCTGGTTCAGTACCTGCGGCCCCACGAGACTGATGAGCAGGCCGAGGATGGCCAGCACGACCAGCAGTTCCATCAGGGTGAAGCCGCGGCTGCGGCGGCGGCCGCCACGGCGGCGAAAGGCTCGGTTCATAGCGTGTTCCTTCCTGGCAAAGAGAGCAAAGGGCATGGCGTTCCCGGTCGCCTAGAGCGCGAGATTGTTGACTGACAGGATGCCCATGAGGATGGCAATAATGATAACCGCAATCACGAACCCCATGAACAGGATGAGTACCGGCTCGAGCAGCGTGAGCGCCCGCTTGACGCTGGCCTCCACGTGGTCGTCGAAGACCCGGGCCAGCTCGAGCATCATGGCGTCGAGGCGGCCGGACTCCTCACCGACCCGCGCCATCTGGATCACCAGCGGCGTGAACAGCGCGCTCTCCTCAAGCGAGGCGGAGACCCGCTTGCCCGACTTCACCGCCGGCGGCAGGGCGCGCAGAGCGTCGCGGACGACCCGGTTGTCGACCGTGTCGATGGCGATCCCCAAGCTCTGCAGCAGCGGCACCCCGCTGCCGAGCAGCGTACCCAGGGTGCGCGCGAACTTGGCCACCTCGAACTCGAACACGATGCCGCCGAAGAGCGGCAGGCCGAGCAGCCGGCGGTGCAGGGCCTCCTCGCCCTCCGCGGTCTTCAGCCAGCGCCAGGCGGCGAAGCCGCCGGCGCCGAGGACGAGCAGGAGCAGCCAGCCCCAGGCGGCGACAAAATCCGCGAGGCCGAGCACGCCCCGGGTCAGCGCGGGCAGCGCTTCGCCCATGTCCTCGAAGAGGGTCTCGAACTGCGGCACGACGAACACCAGCATCACGGCGATGGAGAGCGTGGCCACCACCAGCAGGATCGCCGGGTAGATGAGCGCGGAGACGACACTGTCGCGATTGCGGCGGGCGTTTTCCAGGGTCTCCACCAGCCGGTCCAGTACCAGGGACAGCTCGCCACTCGCCTCGCCGGAGCGCACCATGTTGATGTAGAAGTTGCCGAAGACATCGGCGTGCGGTGCCAGCGCCGCGGAGAGGGACTTGCCGCCCTTCACATCCTTGAGCAGCTGCGCCAGCAGGCCGCGCACGCCCGCCGTGGAGGCCATCTCCAGCAGCACCTTCAGTGCCCGGTCCAGGGGCAGGCCGGCACGCAGCAGCGTCGCCAGCTCGCTGGTCATCGCCAGCACCTCCTTTCGCCCCGGGGGTTTACCGGCACGCTCGCTGCCGGGCGCGGCGGCGCCGGGTTCGAGCTTCAGGAGCGTGAGACCGCGCTCGCGCAGCTGCCGCGTGGCGAGTTCCGGCGCATCGGCCTCGATCGTGCCCTCTGCCGCCCGGCCGTCGCGCCCGAGAGCCCTGTAATAGAACTGCGCCACGGATCGCTCAGGCGGTCGCGGACTGTTGCAGCGCCGCCGGCCCCGGCTCGGCCATGCTGTCGCTGCTCTGGTCCTGGGTCACCCGCATCACTTCCTCCAGCGAGGTCTGCCCCGCGACCACCTTGCGCAGGCCGTCCTCGTAAAGCGTGATCATGCCCTGGCGCCGGGCGGCCCCATGCAGGGTCGTGGCATCGGCACCCCCCATGATCACGTCGTGCAGCCGCTCGTCGAGGAGAAAGAGCTCGTGGATCGCCGTGCGGCCGATGTAGCCCGTGTCCCGGCAGTGCTCGCAGCCCCGGGCCTGGTAGACCGTGCGCTGGCTGTCGGGCAGAAAACGGCGCAGGCCGTAGCGCTCGATCGCCGCGTCGCCCAGTTCCAACGGCACCCGGCAACTCGAGCACAGGGTGCGCACGAGGCGCTGGGCCAGAACCCCGTTCACCGAGGAGGTGATGAGGTAGCGCTCGACGCCCATGTCTTCCAGCCGGGTAATGGCGCCGGCAGCGGTGTTGGTGTGCAGCGTGGAGAGCACGAGATGGCCGGTCAGCGCCGATTGCACGCCGATCTGCGCCGTTTCCGTATCGCGCATCTCGCCGATCATGATGATGTCCGGGTCCTGGCGGAGAATCGAGCGCAGCGCCCGGGCGAAGGTGAGTTCGATCTGTGACTGCACCTGGATCTGGTTGATGCTGTCGAGCTGGTACTCGACCGGGTCCTCCACGGTGATGATCTTCAGCCGCTCGGCGTCCAGGGAGGCCAGGGAGGCATAGAGCGTGGTGGTCTTGCCCGAGCCGGTGGGGCCGGTGACCAGCAGCACACCGTGGGGCCGGGCGAGGAGCGACTGGTAGCGCTCCAGCGTATCCTCGGAGAAACCCATGTCGGGCAGGCTCAGGCGGATGCTCTCGCGGTCGAGGACCCGCATGACGATGCTCTCCCCGTGCACCGTGGGAATGGTCGATACGCGCAGGTCCAGCTCGTGGCCCTTGACCCGCTTCATGATGCGGCCGTCCTGGGGCAGCCGGCGCTCGGCAATGTTCATGTGCGCCATCAGCTTGATGCGCGAGGCGATGGCCGGGGCGAGGCTGGCCGGCGGCGGATCCGCTATGTCCTGGAGGACACCATCGACCCGGTAACGGAGGTGCAGGCCGTCCTCGAAAGGCTCGATATGGATATCGGAGGCGCCGAGGTCCAGGGCCCGGTGCATCAGCTGATCCACGAGGCGGATCACCGGCGCTTCGCTGGCCAGGTCCCGCAGGTGCTCGATGAACTCGTCGTCGCTCTGCCCCGCGAAGCTGTCCAGGCCCCCGGCCTCCTCCTCGTCGGGCTCGTCGCCCCGCAGGTAACGCTCCAGGGCCCGGGAGACGTCGGATTCCAGCCCCAGCGAAAGCCGCACCGGCGCATCCAGGGCCATGGCCAGGGCCCGGGTGATGAACGGGTCCTGCGGTACCGCCGCGGCAAAGTGCACGCTGCCGCCCTCGCGCGCGATGGGCACGACCCCGTTGCTGGCCAGGAAGTCGGCGGACAGGGCATCGATACGCAGGGGCTCTTCCGGGTAGTCGCCCGCCGTCAGCAGGGGCACGTCGAGTTGCTCGGCGAGCGCCTGGGCACAGTCGAGCTCTGACACGAGACCGAGCTTGACCAGCACGCGGCCGAGCAGGTCGCCCATCTCGGCCTGGGCGAGCAGCGCGCGCTCGATATCGCGTTCCGATACCTTGCCGCGCTCGATGAGCATGTCGCCGATCTTCTTCATCGCACCCACGTGACGCTGACCGTGGCGCTCGCCAGCGGGCGGAGCGCCTCCTCCCTGCCATGGCGGGTGCCAACGGGTGAATTGGCCGCTGTACCCTTCCTGCTGTCTATCCCAGCCGTCTATCCCTGCCGTCTATCGTTGACGGGTGAGGCGGGTAAAACGTTCCCGCGAGTCTAGCACAGGGCCTGCCCCGGCCCCGCGGGGCCGGGCGCCTGGAGCGCCCTCAGCCGGGGAACTCGTAGTCCTTGAAGCGGTCCCGAAGGTCCACCTTCTGGATCTTGCCGGTGGCACCGTGCGGCAGTTCGTCCACGAACTCCACGGCGTCCGGGATCCACCATTTGGCAATGCGGCCCTCAAACCAGCCGAGCATCTCCTCGGCCGTGAGATCCTCGCCCCCGGCCGCCTTGACCACGATAAGCAGCGGGCGCTCGCTCCACTTCGGATGGTAGCGCCCGATCACGGCCGCCTCCGCGACCTTGGGGTGGTCCGTGGCCACGTTCTCGACATCGATGGAGGAAATCCACTCCCCGCCGGACTTGATCACGTCCTTGGTGCGGTCCGTGATCGCCATGTAGCCCTCGGGGTCGATGGTGGCCACATCGCCGGTCTCGAACCAGCCGGCCTCGGCATGGGCATCGGTCCCTTCCAGCTTGAAGTAGCTCGAGCAGATCCAGGGACCGCGCACCTTGAGGGAGCCATAGGCCTCGCCGTCCCAGGGCAGCTCCTTGCCATCATCATCGACGATCTTCATCTCGACACCGAAGATCGGCCGCCCCGCCTTCTGCCGCAGCTTCGCAAAGGTCTCCGGGTCGTAGCGGTCGCGCGCCGCCCAGGAGGCGTTGGCACTGCCCAGGGGGCTCATCTCGGTCATGCCCCAGCCGACCCGGGTCTCGACGCCATGGCGCTCGAAGGCCTCCATGATCGAGAGCGGGCAGGCCGCACCTCCGACAATCACCTGCTCGAGGGACGCCACGGTCTTGCCGCTCTCGCGGAGGTAGGCGAGGAGGTTGAGCCACACCGTGGGCACCCCCGCGGAGCGGGTCACCTGCTCTTCGTTCATGAGCGCGGTCAGCGTCTCGCCGTCCCCCATCCTGCTGCCCGGGAACACGATCTTCGCGCCCACCATGGGGGCCGCGTAGGGCAGGCCCCAGGCGTTGACGTGGAACATGGGGACGATGGGCAGCACCGCGTCGTTGCGGGAAATGCCCAGCGCGTCGGGCATGAGCGTTGCGTAGGCATGGAGCAGCGTCGAGCGGTGCGAGTAGAGCACGCCCTTCGGATTGCCGGTGGTGCCGGAGGTGTAGCAGAGCGCACAGGCCTGCTGCTCGTCGAGCTCGGGCCAGTCGAAGCGGTCCGAGTGGCCGTGCACCAGGCGCTCATAGCAGATGGCGCCGGGCAGCGACGTTTCCGGCATGTGCGCCTCGTCCGTGAGCACCACCCAGTGCTCGACGCCCGGGCACTTGTCAGCGACCGCCTCGACCAGCGGCAGGAAGTCGGGATCGACGAAAACGGCCCGGTCCTCGGCATGGTTGACGATGTAGACGATCTGTTCCGGGAACAGGCGGGGGTTGATCGTATGGCAGACGTAGCCGCTGCAGGCGGCGGCGTAGTAGGTCTCGAAATGCCGGTAGTCGTTCCAGGCCAGGGTGGCCACCCGGTCGCCGCTGGCCAGGCCCCAGCCGGCGATGGCGTTGGCGAGCTGGCGGGTGCGGCGGAAGGCGTCGCGGTAGCGATAGCGGTGCCGGGGATTGTCGCGGGTCACCGAGACGATCTCGCTGTCGCCATTGACCCGGTCGGCATGCTGCATGATCGCCGTGATGGTGAGCGGCACGTCCATCATCAGTCCGTTCATTGTTGTCTCCTTAAAAACGGCTAGGTGAAATCACGGTTGCCCTGCCTCACCGGCCGGCAAGAGCCGCCAGCGATCGGCATCGTCCGCGCGGGCCGCGCGTCCCTCCTGTTCCAGTTTTATCAGGTGCGCGGCCATCGACAGCTTGGCCCAGCGGTGCAGCGCGGGGTCGACGTCATCATAGACCACGCGCACGAGCGCATCCGGGTCCGCCTCGCCGAGGCGCTCGAGGCCGCCGACGACCTTCGCCTCGCGCAGCAGCCGGTGGCGCACCAGCCGGTCCACCTCGCGACGGCTGTCTTCGATGAGGGCGCCGTGGCCCGGCGCGATCAGCTTCACCGGGTACTCGAGGAGCAGCTTGAGCGAGCGGATGTAGGCCGCCATGTCGCCCCCCGGTGGAATGATGACCACCGTGGAACCCTCCATGATGTGGTCGCCGGCGAAGAGCATGCCCTCTTCTTCCAGGAGCAGGCAGAAATGGTTGCTCACGTGCCCCGGCGTATGCAACGCCAGCAGGGAGAGCTCGTCGGTAAGCAGCCGCTGCTCGTGGGCGAGTTCGACGTCGGGCCGGAAAGTCTCGTCCTGGTGATCGTCGCCGTAGGGCAGCGCACCGCGCACCTCCGCCCCGGTCGCCTCGGCCAGCGCCCGCCAGGCCGGCGAATGGTCCGGGTGCGTGTGCGTGCAGACGATGTGGCGGATCGGTCCCTCGGCCGCGGCGAGAATCGCGTCCACATGCGCCGGCAGCGCCGGCCCCGGGTCGACGACCACCACGGCCTCCCGCCCGAGCAGGTAGGTGTTTGTGCCCGGGCCCGTCATCGGGCCCGGGTTCGGCGCGACAAGCCGGGTGACGAGGGGGGAAAGGCGCTCCGGCTGTCCAGGCACCAGCGTCATGTCAGGGCTCCAGCAGCCCGGGGATCGGCTGCACCGGGTCGACCTCCGCGGCGTAATCCACGCCGGGCACCTCGAAGCCGAAGAGCCGCAGGAACTCCTGCCGGTAGCCGGCAAAGTCGGACAGCTCGTCCAGGGTGTCGCTGTCGATACGCTCCCAGAGGGCCGCCACCTCGGCCTGCACGGCCGGATCGAGTTCCAGCCGGTCGGCCCGCAACCGGCCCTCGTCGTCCATGAACGGCGTTTCACCATAGAGCGACTCGCTGAACAGGCGGTAGACCTGCTCAATGCAGCCCTCGTGGGTGCCGCGGGCCTTCATCACGCGGAACAGGATCGCCAGGTAGATGGGCATGGCCGGGATGGCCGCGCTGGCCTGGGTGACCACCGCCTTCAACACGGAAACGCGGGCATCGCCGCCGCGGGGCGCGAGGCGCTCGCGCAGGGCCAGCACCCGGCGGTCCAGGTCCTTCTTGGCGGCGCCGATGGTGCCGTGCCAGTAGATGTCCCAGGTGATCTGCTCGCCGATATAGGTATAGGCCGTGGTCTTGCAGCCGTCGGCCAGCACGCCGGCCTCATCGAGCGCCTCGATCCAGAACTGCCAGTCCTCGCCGCCCATGACCGCCACGGTGTTGTCGATCTCTTCCTGCGTGGCGGCCTCCAGGTGAAAGTCCTGGATCTCGCCCTTGTCGGTATTGATGCCTTTCTGGGTGGTGTCCTTGCCGATGGGCTTCAGCGTTGACGCATGCAGTTCACCGGTGACCGGATGCGTGCGCCGCGGCGCGGCGAGGCTGTAGACCACGAGGTCGACGCTGCCCAGGTGCTCGCGGACCGCGGCGATGGCCCGGTCCTTGAGCTCGCTGGAGAAGGCGTCGCCATTGATGCTCCAGGCACCCAGGCCCGCGGCCTCCGCCTCGGCGTGAAAGGCCGCCGAGTTGTACCAGCCCGCGGTGCCCGGCTTGCGCTCCGTGCCCGGCTTCTCGAAAAAGATGCCGAGCGTTGCCGCACCGGACCCGAAGGCGGCCGTGACGCGGGAGGCGAGGCCGTAGCCGGTCGAGGCGCCGATGACCAGGACCCGCTTCGGTCCGTTCTCCAGCCCGCCCTGTGCTTTGACGTACTCGACCTGGCCACGCACCTTGGCGGCGCAGCCGGCCGGGTGGGTGGTAGTGCAGAGAAAGCCCCGGACCTTCGGCTTGATGATCATGCTGTACTCCCGGATTGTGGCAAGAAGTGGCGCAACCGTGCCGTGCTGAAAACGGCGAGAGTCTAGCACGCCGGATGCTAGCGGTGGTCGGGCAGGTTGGTGATCCAGACCGTCTGGTAGGGGGCGAGCACCAGCTGCTCCACGCGGGACTGGAAGAGCCGGCCCGAGAGGAGGTCCTGCCAGACGTCGGTGTCAATGAGATTGATGTCGGCAAGGTTGAGGGTCTGCTCCAGGGCGCTCACGTTGCTGATACAGAAAATGCTCTGCCGCCGGTCCGCGCTCTGGCGCCAGAAGCCGAACAGCCGGGCACCCAGGTGGAGCGTGAACTGGGTGGCGTTCGGGTGGAAGGCCGCCTGGCGCTGGCGGATCTCCAGCAGTTCCATCAATGCGCGGTACACCACGCCGTGCTCGCTCGCCGGATCCGCGAGCGCCTCCTCCAGCTCAGCGAGGTTCCACTGGTGCCGGTTGATGGAACGTGGATGCCCGGTCTCCTCGACCCGCTCGTGGTCGTTGTGCGTGGCGAGCAGGCTGTGGATGTAGATGCCGGGGATGCCCTCGAGGCCAAACATGATGGCGTGGGCGCAGACAAAGCGCGGGATATTGTACTCATCGGGCCCCTCCACGGTGCCCTGCAGCGCGTCGAAGAGCGCAATGTTGATCTCGTAGGGCTTGCTCTCGCCATCGGCCAGCCGGCGGTAGGACACGTGGCCGCCGAAGCGGCGCATGGTCCCGATAAGCGCCTGCAGTTCATCCTCGGACAGCAGCCCCTCGGCGGGCCGCAGGCCGATCCCGTCGTGAGAGGCGATGAAATTGAAATAGGCCGTGCCGTGCTGCGGCGGCGGCATGCTCATCATCCACTGCTTGAGGTAGGTGCAGTCCCCGGTGACCAGCGTGTTCAGCAACAGCGGTGGCAGGGAGAAGTTGTAGACGCAATGCGCCTCGTTGCCGTTGCCGAAGTAGGACAGGTTTTCCTGGTTCGGGATGTTGGTCTCGGTGATCAGCATCGCGTCCGGGCGCGCATGGGACACGAGCGTGCGCAGAAGACGCACGACCTCGTGAGTCTCGTCGAGATTGAGGCAGCTCGTACCCGGCACTTTCCAGAGGAAGGCAATGGCATCCAGGCGGAAGATGCGCACGCCGTTGTCGAGATAGTGGCGGATGATGCGCACCATCTCGGCCAGGACCCGGGGGTTGCGGAAGTCCAGGTCCACCTGGTCGGGGCTGAAGGTGCACCAGACGTGCCGGGGACCGTCCACGGCCTCCACTTCCCGCAGCAGCGGGGTCGTCCGCGGGCGCACCACCGCGCTGAGGTCCGTATCGGGGTCCGCGGTGGCGAAGAACCCCCGGCCCGGGTCGCGATTTTCGAGGAAGTTGCGGAACCACTCCCCCTCCGCCGAGCAGTGGTTGATGACCAGGTCCGCCATGAGGTCATACTTGTCGGCGATGGCCTGGATGTCCTCCCAGTCACCCAGTTCCCCGTTCACGCTCAGGTAGTCGAGTACCGCGAAGCCGTCGTCGGAGCTGTAGGGGTAGAAGGGCAGGATGTGGACGCCGGACACGCGCCCCTGCAGGTAGCGGTCGAGGAAGTGCTTGAGCGTGCGCAGCGGCGCCTCGTCGGGAGCGAGAATGGAGCCGCCATAGCTCAGCACGAGCGCATCACCCTGGTCCCACTGGTTGACGTGCGCCGGGGGCGCAGGGATGTCGGCGTCCAGGCGCATGATGGCGAGCAGTTCCTGCGCGAGGGCCTGGCAGTCGGGAGCCGGCTCGACCTCCCGGTAGATGAAGGCGAGGTGCTGGGCGACGCGCTCGCTCAGCGCCAGCGCGGGGTCGCTGCTTCCCGACCGCATGTCAATGGCCGGCCACCTCCCGGTGATCGAGTTCCACGGCCTCGCTCAGGCGGTCGAGGATGTCGGGCATGGCGCTGGTCACACGGGACCAGCTCGGAATGAAAGGCCTTTCCTTGGGCCGGGCGAGGAAGGCCTCGCCGGCCTTCATGATGTTGTCGGCGAACAGCTCCACCGCTTTTTCTTCCTGGTGGATATCGAAGTCGAGGCCGTTCATGAGCGCGTCGGTGTTGTAGGTCTCAACGAAGTCGAGGGCGATGCGGTAGTAGGTAGCCTTGACGGATCGGAAGGTCTCCGGGCTGAGGATAACGCCCCGGGTGGCCAGCTTGCGGAACAGCGCCTTGCAGATATCGATGGACATGCGCGAGAGACCATCGCGGTCATTGTTCGCGGACAGCGACTGGTGCTTGTGATCGTAGCTGTCGGCGATATCGACCTGGCAGAGGCGGTTGTTGGCATAGTTGCGGTACATCTCGGACAGCACCCCGATCTCCAGACCCCAGTCGCTGGGAATGCGCAGGTCCCGGAGCACGTCCCGACGGAAGGAAAACTCGCCGGCGAGCGGATAGCGGAAGCTGTCCATGTACTCGAGGTACTCGACCTCGCCCACGGTCTTCTTGAGCGCGCGCAGCAGCGGCGTGACGAGGAGCCGGCTGACACGGCCGTTGATGCGGCCGCCGGCGACCCGGGCGTAGAAGCCCTTGCAGAACTCGTAGTTGAACTGGGGGTGCGCCACCGGGTAGATGAGCCGTGCGAGCAGGTCGCGGTCGTAGGTGGTGATATCGCAGTCGTGCAGGGCGATGGACTCGGCCCTGCCCGTGGCAAGGATATAGCCCATGCAATACCAGACGTTGCGCCCCTTGCCCATCTCCCGGGGGGCGAGATCGAGCGCGCGGAGCTCCTCGTCCAGGGCCATGAGCCGTGGGCCATCGTGCCAGAGGATCCGGTGCTCCTGCGGCAGGCAGGCAAAGAACCGGTGCGCGTGGCGGAACTGCTCCGCATCGGCACGGTCCAGGCCGATCACCACCTGGTTCAGGTAGGGCACGGCGGCGAGGTGCTCGACGATGCCCGGCAGCGCTTCCCCCTCCAGCTCCGAGAAAAGGGAAGGCAGGAGCAGGCCAAGGGGCCGCTTGCGCGAGAAGGCAAGAAGCTCCGCCTCCAGGTCCGTGACCGGGCGCCGGGAAAGGTTATGCAGGGTGGTGATGATGCCGTTCTGGTAGAAGTCGCCCATCGTGTCGCTAGCTGTCCTGTGTTACCAAACCGTTCTCACACAGCCACTGCGTGACGCCTTCCGCCCAGCCGGCGGGACCCACCGCATCGCTGCACAGGACGCCGTCGTCGCGCTGAACCGGGGGCAGCTCCCGGTCCGGTGCGCGCACCAGCAGTGCTGTACCGGCGCTCTCCAGCATCGGCACATCATTGGCACCGTCGCCGGCGGCCAGATCCTTAATATGTCCGATGCCGCGGACCAAGGCAAATTGCGCCCGGAGCCACCGCAGGGCCTCGCCCTTGTCCGCCTCGCCACCGAGGCTGTAGAAACGGCCGCCGCGGCTCACCCGGGCGCCGCCGGCGGCACAGGCCGCGAGGAAGGCCTCGAGCCCGTGCGCATCACCGCGCCACTGGACCGGCTCGCTGTATTCGCGCGCGTTGGCGAGCGCCGCCTGCGCCGGTGGCAGCCCGGTCATGGCGGCGATGCCCGCCTCGCCGGCGCGGGCGAAGTACTCGAACTGGCCAGGAAAGTCATTCTCGAGGTCCTCGAGGAGCGCGATCCAGCGCGCCCGGGGCGCGGCCAGTTCGCGGACCCAGTAACCGTCGCGCGCGACCGTGTCCGGTGGCTGCGCCGGAAAGTAGCCCTCCGGGATGAACACCGCCGCACCGTTTTCCACCACGAAGGGGTGCGTATTGCCAAGGCGGCGGCGCAGGGCAACCATCTCGGCGCGCGTCTTGCTGGACACCAGCACCAGCGGGATGTCCAGCGCCTCGAGGAGGTCGATGGCGGGCTGCGCGGCGGCGTGGCTGTAGCTGTGGTGGTCCAGGAGCGTGCCATCGAGGTCCGAGAAGACCAGGTACGCAGGGCTGGTGGAGTCGCCGTCCCCGGGACTGTCGGGGTCGCGGTAGCGGACGTTGCTCATGGCAGGTTACAGGCCCTCGACGCTGATAATGCGCCGGTTATTATCGAGGGAGAAGATGACATCCATGTGTTCCGGCAGCTCGGCAAGGCAATGGCGGGTCAGGCGCTCGAAGTACTGCACGAAACGGGCCACCTCGTCATCGCTCATGACGGCTGTTCCGGTTCCCGCCCGGGCGCGGAGCTTGTGTTCCTGCTCCAGGCGCCAGCGAAACACGCAGTCGAAGGACGGGGCGCGCAGCATCACCCAGCGGTCAACGTCTGCGTAGAGCGGAAGAAAAAGCTCGCGCAGCGCCTCGTTGACGTAGCCGCGCCAGCGACCGTCTCGGTCCTCCGTCGCCTCCAGCGCATTCACCGGCGCTGCCAGTGCGTCCGGGGGCTGGGGCCGGGCACCGAGGCACCAGCCCTCGAGCAGAATCACGGCGACCGGCGCCTCCGCGCGGTCCCAGCGCGCGACCGGCGCGCGGTCGTCGCTCGCCTTGTCGAAGCGGGGCACGGGAACCACCGTGCTGCCGCCCCGGCCCATCAGGTTGCCGACGGTCCTGCGGAGGAGCTCGATGTCGTGGGTGCCGGGCACGCCGCGCGTGGCGAGCAGCGGGTGGACCGTCGCCGCAAGGACGCCCCGCTCGGCGCGGGTGAGATAGAAGTCGTCGAGGGACAGGGCGAGGGCGGAAAGGCCGTGTTCCTCGCGCAGCGCCTGCACCAGCCAGCCGCAGCAGGTGCTCTTCCCCGACCCCTGGCTGCCGTTGACGCCGACGAGTAGCGGTCGGCCACACTCGCGGTGCAGGGCGGCCAGCCGGCCGGCGAGGGGCGCGAAATAGCGCCTCGCCAGGCCCGCATAGGCGGGCGGCAGGCGCTCTGCCTCGAGCCATGCGTGCTCCCAGCCCGCGTCCGGTCGATCAATGGCCTTCACGGCTGTCCTTCCCCTGCCTGCACCCTGCCTGCACCCTGCCTGCACCCTGCCTGCACCCTGCCAATGCTAGCGCGTCTTTGCGGCGGGCGCGCCCCGCAGGCGCCGCGACGGAGCTAGAGCAGGAGGCGCCGGATATCGCCCAGCAGCCCGAGCAGTGTCTCCATGAAACGGCCGGCGTCACCGCCGTTGATCACGCGGTGGTCGTAGGACAGGCCGAGGGGCAGCAGCGTGCGCGGCTGGAAGGCGCTGCCGTCCCAGACGGGCTGCACACCCGCGCGGCCGACGCCCAGGATGCCGACCTCCGGCGTGTTGATGATCGGGGTGAAGCCGCGGCCGCCGATACTGCCGAGGCTCGAGACGGTAAAGCAGCCGCCCTGCATGTCCGCGGGCTTGAGCTTCCGGTCGCGGGCCGCGCCGGCCAGGGCGATAACCTCTTCGGCCAGTTCCCAGAGCGACTTGCGATCGACATCCCGGATCACCGGCACCATCAGCCCCGCCGGGGTATCGACGGCCATGCCGATGTGCACGTAATCCTTGAAAGTCAGTGCGTTGCCGCCGTCCGAAAGCGAGGCATTGAATGTCGGGTGGGCACGGAGTGCGGCCGCGCAGGCCTTGAGGAGGAACGGCAGGGGCGTGAGCCGCGTACCCCGCTCTGCAGCCTCCGCCTTCAGCGACCGGCGGAAGGCTTCGAGCTCGGTGATGTCCGCATCGTCGAACTGGGTCACATGCGGCACGTTCAACCAGCTGCGCTGCATGTTCGCCGCAGTGAGCTTGTCGAGCTTGCTGCGCTGCTCGACCGTGACCGGGCCGAAGGCGGCGAAGTCCACCTCGGGCACGGGCGGCACGCCCGCGCCCGCCGCGGGGGCCGGGCTCTCCTTGAGGGCCTTCTGTACGTACCCCTGGAGGTCTTCCTTGAGGATGCGGCCCCGCGGGCCGCTGCCGGTCACCTGGCCGAGCTCGACGCCGAATTCCCGGGCGAGCTTGCGCACGGCCGGACCGGCGTAGACATCCCGCTCCCGTGGTGCCACGGTGGCGGCGGGCGCCGCCGCGGGCGACGGTGTCGGCGCGGCCGGCTCCGGGGTGGCGGGCCCGCTGTCCTCGACCTCGGAAGTCGCCGCGGGCGCGCTCTTTTCCGGCGCCTGCTCTCGCGGCTGCTCCTGCGGCTGCGCGCCGGCTCCCGCCCCCTCCGCCGCAGGGGCGGGCGCGGCGGCCTGCCCGGCGCTGCGCAGCCGCAGAAGCAGGTCACCCTCGCTGACCGTCCCGCCGGCCTCCACGAGGATTTCCACCACCTCGCCGGCGGCGGGTGCCGGCACTTCCATGGAGGCCTTGTCGGACTCGAGGACCACGAGGCTGTCGCCCTCCTCGACCGTGTCGCCCACCGCCACGGACAGCTCGACCAGGTCGACCGGGTCCTGCGTACCGATATCCGGGACGGGCACGTCCATGACCCTCCCGCTTCCTGCTTCCGCGGCCGGCGCCCCGGTGGACGCGGCATCCGCACCGGGTGCCGTGCTCTCGCCCGTGGCGTTTTCCTCGCCCGCCCCGGTGCCGGCACCGCCATCATCATCGGCCGGCGCCGCTGCGCTGCTCCCGCGGTCCCCGGTGCGGTCGCCGGCCCTGTCCCCGTCGCTATCCCCGTCGCTATCCCCGTCGCTATCGCCATCGGCGCCGCTGCCGGTCTCGACCCAGGCGATCGGGTCGCCCTCCGCGAGCTGGTCGCCTTCCTTGACCAGCAACTCCGCGAGCGTGCCCGCAACCGTCGACGGAATCTCCATGGAAGCCTTGTCCGACTCCAGGACGATGAGCCCCTGCTCGACCTCGATGCTGTCACCGGGCCCTACCAGCAGTTCCACGACCTCCGCGGCCTCGGCGCCGCCGATATCGGGTACAAGTACCTGTTCTTTCGCCACCTGACGCTCCTGGTTCTGGCTGACCTTCAGGCCAGCATGGGGTCGATCTTGTCCGGGTCGATGCCGAGGTCACGGCGCGCCTCGGCGACCTTCGCGGGCTCGATGGCGCCTTCCGCGGCCAGCGCGCCGAGAGCCGTGAAGGCGATGTATTCCCGGCTCACCTCGAAGAATTGCCGCAGCTTCGCCCGCGTATCGCTGCGGCCGAAGCCGTCGGTGCCGAGAACGGTATACGGGCCGGGCATGTAGGCACGCAGCTGCTCGCCATAAGGCGTGATGTAGTCCGTCGCCAGGATTGCCGGCCCGTCCGCGTCCTCGAGGAGCTGCGTGAGGTAAGGCACGCGTGGCGCCTCTTCGGGGTTGAGGCGGTTCCAGCGGCGGCAAGCGCGCCCGTCGCGGGCCAGCTCGTTGAGGCTGGTCACGCTCCAGGTATCGGCGGATACACCGTAATCGCTGGCCAGAAGCTCGGCCGCCGCCTCGACTTCCCGGAGGATCGCACCGGCTCCCAGGAGCTGTACGCGGGGACCGTCCTCCCGGGGGGACCGCCGCAGGCGGTACATGCCGCGGATGATCCCCTCTTCCGCCCCGGCCGGCATCTCCGGGTGCGGGTAGTTCTCGTTCATCGTGGTGATGTAGTAGAAGCGGTTCTCCCGCTCGAGGTACATGCGCCGCAGGCCATCCTGGATGATCACGGCAAGCTCGTAGCTGTAGGTCGGGTCGTAGCTGACACAATTGGGGATGGTCTGTGCCAGCAGGTGGCTGTGGCCGTCCTGGTGCTGCAGGCCCTCGCCGTTGAGCGTCGTACGGCCCGAGGTGGCCCCGATAAGGAAACCCCGCGCCTGGCTGTCGCCAGCGGCCCAGGCGAGGTCGCCGATGCGCTGGAAGCCGAACATGGAGTAGAAGACGTAGAACGGCACCATCGGGTAGTCGCTGGTGCTGTAGGACGTCGCCGCCGCGAGCCAGGATGAGAAAGCGCCGGCCTCATTGATGCCCTCTTCGAGGATCTGGCCCTTGATGTCCTCCTTGTAGAACATGATCTGGCCGGCATCGTGGGGCGTGTAGCGCTGGCCCACCGACGAGTAGATACCGAGCTGCCGGAACATGCCCTCCATACCGAAGGTGCGCGCCTCGTCCGGCACGATCGGCACCACGCGCTCGCCGAGGGCCTTGTCCTTGGCCAGGGAGGAGAGAATGCGCACGAAGGCCATGGTGGTGGAGATTTTTCGCTCGCCGCTGCCCTTGAGCTGCGACTTGAAGGCGTCGAGGTCCGGCACGTCGAGGGACCGCTCACCCCGCCGGCGCGCCGGCACGAAGCCGCCGAGCGCCTCGCGGCGCTCCAGCATGTAGCGCATCTCCGGGCTGTCCGGCGCCGGGCGGTAGTAGGGCACATTGGCCAGCTCACTGTCGCTGATGGGGATGCCGAAGCGGTCCCGGAATGCCTTCAGGCCCTCCATGTCCAGCTTCTTCAGGGAGTGGGTCTCGTTGTTTGCCTCGCCGGCCTCGCCGGTGCCGTAGCCCTTGACCGTCATGGCCAGGATAACCGTCGGTTTCTCCTGCTGGGCCACGGCGTGGGCGTAGGCCGCGTAGATCTTGTACGGATCGTGGCCACCCCGGTTGAGATACATGATGTCCTCGTCGGAGAGATCCTTGACCAGTTCCAGCAGCTCCGGGTACTTGCCGAAGAAGTGCTCCCGGGTATAGGCACCGCCGTTGTACTTGTAATTCTGCAGCTCGCCGTCGCAGACCTCGTCCATGCGCTTCTGCAGGAGGCCCGTCTCGTCGCGCTCCAGCAGCGGGTCCCACTTCCGGCCCCAGACCACCTTCACCACATCCCAGCCCGCGCCGCGGAACACGCCCTCGAGTTCCTGGATGATCTTGCCGTTACCGCGGACCGGGCCGTCGAGACGCTGCAGGTTGCAGTTGACGACAAAAATGAGGTTGCCGAGGCGCTCTCGCCCCGCCAGGGAAATGGAGCCCAGGGACTCGGGTTCATCGCACTCGCCGTCGCCCAGATAGCACCAGACGTTGCGGTCACCGTGGTCCAGGAGACCGCGATCTTGCTGGTACTTGAGCAGCCGCGCCTGGTAGATGGCCTGGATCGGCCCGAGCCCCATGGACACGGTGGGGAACTGCCAGTAATCGGGCATGAGCCAGGGATGGGGATAGGAGGACAGGCCCTGGCCGTCCACCTCCCGGCGGAAGTTGTCCAACTGCTCTTCGGTGAGCCTTCCCTCGAGATAGGAACGGGCGTACATGCCCGGGGCACTGTGCCCCTGGTAGAACACCAGGTCGCCCGGGTGATCGCCATCGGCGCCGCGAAAGAAATGGTTGCAGCCCACATCGTAAAGCGTGGCGCTGGATGAAAAACTGGAGATGTGGCCTCCGAGGCCCTCGTCGTTGTCGTTGGCCCGCATGACCATCGCCAGGGCATTCCAGCGCACGAGGGAACGGATCCGGCGCTCCATGAACAGGTCCCCGGGCATCTGCTTCTGGTCCGCCGGGGCAATCGTGTTGCGAAACGGCGTGGTGATGGCCGTCGGCAACGGGATGCCGTCCGTCATGGCCCGCTTCGACAGCTCGTTCATGAGGTAGGTGGCGCGCTCCTCCCCCCGGTACTTCACCACCTCGTCGAAAGAATCTATCCACTCGCGGGTTTCGACGGGATCAATGTCATCGATCATGGCTGGGGAGGCTCCTGGCGTTGCAGTGACATCAGGTTCTTTAATAGAACGATCGAGCGCGCGGGAACACACCCACGCACGCCGAAGGCATTACCCATCCTACAGGAAAGCGGCAATCGAGGGAAATAACAATTCCCAATTAGAACTAAAGCCGGTCCACGACCCAGGTGCTGTGGCCCGCCTTGATCGCGCCTGCGCTGTCGAACCGCTGACCGCCACTGTCGGGTACGGTGCCGCGGGCACCCGGCGCGACGACCTGGAGCGAACGCGGCTGCTCCCGGAAGGTCTCGCGGAAATAGGTGGCCCACTCTTCCATGGCGAAGTCATTGACCGCCGCGGCCAACTGCCTCCGGCCGTCGAAGGCATACTGGCGCCTGGCGATGGACTGCCAGTAGAACTCCGCCCGCTCCAAGAGGTTCTTGTCCGGCTGCTCGATCTCCGCCACCAGCGCTTCCCGGTGGCGCCGGAAGCGCGCGCTGTCCAGGGACGGCAGCACGTCGTCGAGAAATGCCTCCATGGCGTCCGTCACCTGCGTGGCGTCATGGCCCGGCGACTGCACCAGCAGTACCAGCCCGGGGATGTCGAACTGCGGCCAGGAGAAGGCGCTGACCACGTAGCCGAGCTGCTGCTCGGTCCGCAGCTCCTGGAAGAACCCGGATTTCATCACCTGCGCGGCCAGGGCCGTACCCGCCCGGTCGCGCCAGCGATCGCCACCACCCTGCAGGTACCAGGCAACGACCGAGTCCGCGTGCGGCACGTCGGTGACGAACTGCAGGGATTCGCCCGCGGCAAGACGCAGCACCTCCAGCGGCGGCAGCGTGGGGGCATCTCCGGCCGGCAGCAGTTCATCAAGGGCTGCGGCGAGGTCGGCCACGGCCGACCGCGGGTAGTTGCCGTAGAGCAGCCCCTCCGCGCTCGCGCTGGCCCAGAAAGCGCCCGCATAAGCCTCGATGGCCGCGAGGTCGAACCCCTCGAGCGCCTCGATCAACGCGGCTTCGCCATGGTCGCCGTAGCGCAGCGCCTCGCGCAGATCGTCGATGACCTGCGTGGCCGGGCGCCTGGCGACGGCATTCTCGAGGCTGCGGACCAGGTCCGCCCGGATGTTTTCGAAGCGGGCCGGATCGAAGGCCGACTCCTGCAGGGTGTCGAGCAGCCGCTCGAGCAGGATCTGCTGCTTGTCGTTGTAGCCGCTGATGCGAAGGCTCACGCCGCGGGCGTGCTTGTAGAGACTGAAGTCCAGCCCGGCGAGCCGGGCCGGATAGGTGAAGGGGTTGACCGCGTCCGTGAGGAGGTTGGTGTAGAGAAGGGCGGCCGCCACATCGCGCGCGCTGCCCACCGCGCGCGGGGAGCGGAAGTTCACATACATGGCCCCGCGCGGCACGCGGAAAGCCTCCGCCTGGCGGAACCAGATACGTGTACGTGGCGCGTCGTGGACAATCGTCGGCGTCTCCGGGTTGTCCGCCGCCAGCGGCACCAGCGACAGATCTTCGGCAATGAAGGCGTTCGGCGCGGGCAGCTGCAGGCTGTCCGCCGCCGCGGGCGCCCAGCGGGCTGCGAGTGCCGGGCCCTGCTCTACGCCGTAGGGCACCTCGTAAAAGGGAGACTCGCGATCCGTGGGTACGCCGGGCGCCGTCAGCACGACCTGCGCCAGCGCGGGCCGCATGCTGTCCAGGGCATCCGCGATGAGTTCCGGGGCGAAGCGCTCCATGAGGTAGGGCCCCTGGAGGACATCCTCCGGGGCGTAATAATGCATGCCGCCGGCCAGGGCGCTGACATAGCCGATCGGCTCGCCGTGCTCCCGGAACCGGAAGTCAATGGCCGCCAGTTCCGATTGCTCTTCGTAGAGCCGGCGCCGGGGCCCCTCCTCGCGAAGCATAGCGAGGTAGCCGAACAGCAGGGCGAGTACGCGTTCGTGCTCCTCGACACCACGCTCGGTGAGGGAAACGGTGACACTGAACAGCGCACCGCCGCGCCAGGACAGCCCCTCTCCAGCAGAAAGGCCTTCCGCCAGGCCCTCGCGCTTGAGGGCCAGGAGAAGGCTGCCCTCCCCTTCGTGGCCGATGAGGTTGCCGAGGTAGGCCATGGGCTTGGCCCGGTACTCGGAACGGTAATCGGGTACCTGGAAATTGACCTGCAGTTGCCGGAGCGTCGCCTGGGGCTGCACGGTCACCTTCATGGGCAGGGTCGCGGGGTCAAAGAGCGGCGCCTCCAGCGGCTCCGGCTCGTAGTCGTGGTTGGGTACCCGGACAAACAGGGGCGCCACCAGTTCCTCGAGTTCGTCGAGGGGTTCCGCGCCGAGCACCACGAGGCGCATGGCGTTGGCGGAGTAGTGCTTGCGGTAGAAAGCCAGCAGGTCGTCCCGCACCGGCGCGTCGGGCCGGTCGGCGAGCGTCTCCAGGCTGCCGACGGAGAACTGGCTGTAGGGGTGCGCCGGGTTCATGACCGCCTGCAGCACGTCGAGGCCGCGCCGCGGGTCGCTCTTGAGGCCCATCTGGTACTCCGCCTGCACCGCGTTCTTCTCCCGGTCCACGTAGACCGCATCGAGACGCGGTGCGATGAAGAACTGGGCGAAGCGATCCAGTCCCTCCTCGAGGTACGGGGCGTTGATGTCGAAGAAATAGTTCGTGTGCTCGAAGCTCGTGTAGGCGTTGCGGGACCCGCCGTGCTCCGTGATGTACCGCTCGTACTCGGCGGCATCGGGGTACTTGTCGGTGCCTAGAAAAAGCATGTGTTCAAGGAAATGGGCAAGCCCACCGCGCCCCGGCGGATTGTCGCCACTGCCCACCATCACGTCCAGCGATGCCGCGGCCTTCGGCGTGTCCGGGTCGGAAATGAGCAGTGCCTGCAGTCCGTTTTCCAGCGTGACCAGCCGGTAGGCATAGTCATCCGCCGGGCTCCGGGCGGGCTCCACCCGCTCGCGGACAGGGCTTGCGGCGCAGGCCGCGAACATGAGGCACAACAGCGGGACGAGAAGCGCCCGCAGATGCGGCGCAGGTCGCAGGGGCATGAATCAGTCTCCTTGTATGGCTTCCGGTTCCACTTCCCGGGTGGGCCAGGCGTTGATGACCGCCTTGATCAGCGTGGCCAGGGGGATGGCGAAGAAGACACCCCACAGGCCCCAGATACCGCCAAAGAACAGCACGGCGATGATGATGGCCACGGGGTGCAGATTGACCGCCTCGGAGAAGAGCAGCGGGACCAGCACATTGCCATCGAGAATCTGGATGACGATATAGACCGCCATCACGACATAGAATTCCCCGCTGATCCCCCACTGGAAGAAGGCGACCATGAGGATAGGGATAGTGATGAGGAAGGCGCCGATGTAGGGAATGATCACGGACAGCCCCACCAGCAGCGCGAGCAGGGCCGCGTAGTTGAGCCCGAGCCAGGTGAAGGCGACATAGCTTGCGGCGCCGACGATGATGATCTCCACCATCTTGCCCCGGGCATAGTTCGAGAACTGGACGTTCATCTCCGCCCAGATCCGGGTAAGCAGGGGCCGCCGGCGGGGCAGGAAGCTGGTCAGCCAATCGGTGATCTGCTGCCGGTCCTTGAGGAGGAAAAAGACCATGATCGGGATAAGCACCAGGTAGACCGTCACCGTCAGGAAGCCGGGAATGCCGGCCAGCGTCCGGGTTACGAGCCGCTGGCCGAAGCCGGCGACTTCCACCTGCGCCGCCGCCACCACCTGGTTGAGCTGCTCCTGGCTGAACAGCTCCGGGTACTGGGCGGGCAGGACCGCCAGCAGCTGGCGCCCCTGCTCCAGCATGCGCGGCACCTCGCCGGCGAGCGCCACGAGCTGGCGCCAGACCAGCGGCAGCAGGCCCAGAATCACGCCGAAAAACGCGCCGATGAAGATAATGAAGGCCAGGGTGAAGCCCAGCCACTGGGGCAGGCCGGAGCGCTGCAGCACGTTGGCCACGCCCTGGACGAGATAGGCGAGGACGATGGCGGCGAGCACCGGCGCGAGAATATCGCCGATGGTGACGAGCAGCACCGTGCCGAGGAGCAGCAGCAGGAGCAGCAGGATGGATTCCTCCTCCTGCAGGTAGCGCCGGTACCACTTCTTGAAGACTTCCATCATGGAAAAGTCGACTCCCTCAGCACGCCGCGGGGCGGTCCCGCCCGAGCCGTTTATCATGCCCGAGCCCGCGGTGGGATGTATACGCCGCTGGCATCGTTCAGGTCAGCGCGCGCTGAAAGGCCTCACCAAGCAGCTCGCGTACCGGGCCCGGGTGGGGCGCGCGTCACCGCTTGCGCAGGAGGTAACGGTAGACGCCGTCCCGCTCCTCGCCGAGGAGGAGCTCGTGACCACTCTGCTCGCAGAAGACGGCGAAGTCCCGCATCGAACCGCTGTCCGTCGCCAGCACCGCGAGCGTCTGCCCCGGAGCCAGCGCATTCAGAGCGCGCTTGGCCTTCAGGAGCGGCATCGGGCAGCGCAGCCCGCGGGCGTCAACCTCGCTGTCAGCGGTCTCCAGCATGGGGTGATGTCCTCCGGGGCGCGGTGAACTTTTAGCCACCGCAACCGCCTAACTTTGCGCATCGGTGCGATCGTCGATACGGATCGCCGCCGGTCGCGTAGAATACGTCAAGCCGCCCTGGCAGACCACGGGCGCCCCGGATACCAGGTTGACCTTCATGCCCCGCCGCTACCGACAAGCAATGCCCGCAGCCCTGCTCGCGCTGGTGCTCGCGGCTGCGCCCGTGGCGGCCATGGAGGACCTCAAGCTGCCCAACCTGGGCGAGTCGAGCACCAGCCTCTTCTCGGCGGAGTACGAATACCAGCTGGGGCGCGCCTGGCTGCGGATCTTTCGCGGCCAGGTACCGACGGTGAACGACCCGCTCCTCTTCGACTACCTCGAGGGGCTGGTATTCCGCCTGGTCAACCACAGCCAGCTCAAGGACAGGCGGGTCGACCTCGTTATCGTGGACAACCCCACGATCAACGCCTTTGCGGTGCCCGGCGGGGTCATCGGCGTGCATAACGGTCTCCTCCTCTACGCCCAGAGTGAAGACGAACTGGCCACGGTCCTCGCCCACGAGATCGCCCACCTGAGCCAGCGGCACTTCTCCCGCCGCGTGGAGTTCGCGAAGAAGCAGCAGCCGCTGACCCTCGCAACCATGCTCGCCAGCTTCGTACTGATGGCCGCGGCCGGGGGCGATGCGGGGATCGCCGCGCTCAGCGCCGCCCAGGCCGCGGCGCAGGACTCCGCGCTGCGCTACAGCCGGGGGAACGAGGCCGAGGCGGACCGGGTAGGCATGCAGACTCTCGTTGCCGCCGGCATGGACCCGCATGCGGCTCCGGCGATGTTCGAGCGCATGCTGCAGGCCTCCCGCTACGCGACCGGCAACCGGATTCCCGAGTTCCTGCGCACGCACCCGCTGTCGGAAAGCCGCATCGCAGACACGCGAAACCGCGCCCGTCAGTACCCGAAGCAGATCCGCACCACGGATCTCACCTATCAGCTCATGCGGGCGCGGGTAGTCAACCAGCTGGCGGAGACACCGGAGGAGGCGATCCGAAAATTCCGCAGCGAGCTGGATGGTTCACCGCGCTCGCAGGCCGCCGCGCGCTACGGCCTGGTGCTCGCCCTGACCGAGGCCGGACGCACCGATGAGGCCGCCCTTGAACTCGATACGATCTGGGCCGCGGACCGGGAAAGGCTGGAGTACCTCCTGGCCGACGCGGAAATCGATCTCGCCCGCAACCAGCCGGAAAAGGCGGTAAAGAAACTGTCAGACCGGCTGCTGCTATCGCCGGGCAACCACCCGCTGGCCATGGCCTACGCCCGCGCCCTGCTCAAGAACGAGCAGCCCCATATCGCGGAGCAGGTACTGACGGAGCAGAGCAAGCGACGACCCGATGACCCCCACCTGTGGTACCTGCTGGCGGAAGTGCAGGGGCTCGCGGGTAACATCGTCGGGCTGCACCAGTCCCGGGCCGAGTACTTCATCCTCAACGGGGTGCTCGACGAGGCCGAGAAGCAGCTGCGCTACGCTCTGCGCAGTGTGAAATCCGACTACACTACCAGCGCTCGCATCAACGAGCGCCTGAAGGATGTGGTGGAGATGCGGGACCAGCTGGAGTCCTAGGAACCCGGCGCGTCGGCCTGCTAGTCCCCGGAACGGCGGAGTGCCGCGGAAAAATCCAGCATCCGCCTGAGGGGGCGCATGGCACGCTCGCCGATTGCCGGGTCCACGTGAATCTCGTTGTCGTCGCGCTCGAAGACCGTGGCGAGGTTGGAGAGCTCGTTCATGGCCATCCATGGACAATGGGCACAGCTGCGGCAGGTGGCTCCCTTGCCGGCCGTCGGGGCAATGATGAACTCTTTCTCCGGGGCCTGCTGCTGCAGTTTGTAGAAGATGCCCTGATCCGTCGCCACGATGAAGCGCTCGTTGGGCATTTCCCTCGCGGCGTTGATGATCTGGGTGGTGGAGCCGACCCTGTCCGCCAGCTCCACGACGGCCGCAGGCGATTCCGGATGTACCAGCACCGCAGCGTCCGGATAGACCCTCTTGAGATCTGCAAGGCCCCGCGCCTTGAACTCCTCGTGCACGATGCAGGCGCCATCCCACATCAGGATGTCGGCACCAGTCTCCCGGCGCACGTAGTCCCCGAGATGCTTGTCCGGCGCCCAGAGAATCTTCTTGCCCTCGTCGGCAAGGTGCTCGGCGACGTTGAGCGCGATGCTGGAGGTGACGACCCAGTCGGCCCTGGCCTTCACCGCAGCGGAGGTATTCGCATAGACAACCACCTCGCGATCGGGGTGGGCATCACAGAAGGCCGAGAACTCGTCCGCCGGGCAGCCGAGGTCGAGGGAGCAGGTCGCCTCCAGCGTGGGCATGAGCACCCGCTTGTCCGGAGTGAGAATCTTGGCCGTTTCGCCCATGAACCGGACGCCGCAGACCACGAGCGTGCTGGCGGGGTGGTCGTGGCCGAAGCGCGCCATCTCCAGCGAGTCTGACACGCAGCCACCGGTTTCCTCGGCCAAAGCCTGGATCTTCGGCGAGGTGTAATAATGCGCAACGATTACCGCATTGTGACGTGCCAGGTCAGCCTTGATGCGGTCGATGAGGCCGGCCTCCTCCTCGGGGCTCAGCTCCTGGGCCTCGGCGCGGTCGAGATGTTGCTGAACCTGGAGGCGGATAGCCTCCAGTTTTTCGGATGCAAGGCTCATGGGGGGCATGCCAGTCGTTCAATATCTTACTTGTATTTTACCACAGCCGGCCCGCCCTTCCCCACGGACCCTCCGGCCTGCGCTAGGCAAGGGCCGCCATCGGTGTTAGCCTCTTCTGACCGTCGGTCACACGCGCACGACATGACCTCGCAGCCGCAAGCGAAAGTGAGCCCGGCCACGACACAGCCAAAGGCCAAGATTCTTGTCAGCGATGACGACATGAATGTGCGCCTGCTCACCCGCCAGTGTCTCGAGGCGGAGGGCATGACGGTCGTTGAGGCCGCCGACGGGCAGCAGGCGCTCGAAGCCTTCCTCCGCGAACGCCCCGACCTGATCTTTCTCGATGTCGAGATGCCGGGACTCTCGGGCCTGGAAGTATGCCGTCGGATCCGCGAGATGCCCCAGGGGGAAAGCATCCCCATCATGATCGTCACCGGCTCCGATGACCGGAAGTCCATCGATGAGGGCTTCGAGGCGGGTGCCACTCAGTACAAGACGAAGCCGGTCAACTGGTCGCTCCTCGGCCGCGACGTCCAGTACATGCTGCGGGCGAGCAATGCTTTCAACAGCCTCAAGCGCCAGGAAGACCGGCTGCGCTACCTCGCCTACTACGATCCGCTCACGAACCTGCCCAACCGGCGCAGTTTCAACGAGCAGTTGACGCGGATCCTGAAGCGCGCGCAACGGCTCGGTCACAGCGCCGCGCTCCTGTTCATTGACCTCGACAATTTCAAGCGCATCAACGACTCCATCGGCCACGGTCGCGGAGACCGGCTGCTTGTCGAAATCGCCAAGCGGCTCGCCGGGGAACTGCGCGAAGACGACGCCATCAACTATCTCTCCGACGACAACGCGGAGGAACTTGACCCGGGCGACCGCAACACCGAAATAGCCCGCCTGGGGGGCGACGAGTTCACCGTGGTCCTCTCGGACGTGCGCGACGTCCGCGATGTCGAGGGTGTGGCCCAGCGGGTTATCCGGACCCTGTCGGAGCCGATTGCCCTGCATTCCCACAACCCGGTAGTGACACCGAGCATCGGCATCGCCATGTATCCCCAGGATGGGCTGGACGCGGACAGCCTGGTGCGCAACGCGGATACCGCCATGTACGCGGCAAAGGCCGACGGCCGCGCCTGCTTCCGCTTCTATAACGAAGACATGAATGCGCGGTCCGTCGAGCAGCTGAAGCTCGAGGAAGACCTGCGCGAGGCCATGCGCGAGGGGCAGCTGGAGCTGCGCTACCAGCCCCAGGTGGACACCCGCACCGGGCGGGTAGTGAGCCTCGAGGCCCTGGTGCGCTGGAAGCACCCCGTCCGGGGACTGATTTCGCCCGGCGACTTCATCCCGGTTGCGGAACGAACGGGGCAGATCATCGAACTGGGTGAATGGGTGCTGGCCGAGGTGGCGCGGCACTGTACCTACTGGGAGACACTGGGCCTGAGCGATTTCCGGGTGTGCGTGAACATCTCGCCGCTCCAGTTCAACCAGCCGGACCTGGTGGAACGGGTGCGTTTCTTCCTGGACCACTCGGGGCTCGATGCGGCCCGGCTTGAACTGGAGCTGACCGAAAGCGCCATCATGACGGACGCCAAGACGAACATCGACAAACTGCGCCAGCTGAACGAGCTCGGGCTCGACCTTGCGGTGGATGATTTCGGCACCGGCTACTCATCGCTCAGCTACCTCAAGCGCTTCCCCATCAACACGCTGAAAATCGACCAGAGCTTTGTCGCCGACCTGTCGAGCCAGGACGGCGTGGCCATCGTTGATGCCATCATCATTCTCGCCAAGACTCTCAACCTGCGCTCCATTGCCGAGGGTATTGAGACCCGGGACCAGCTTCGGCACCTCGCGGCACAGCAATGTGACATGCTGCAGGGATTCTTCTTTGCACGCCCGCTCTACCCCGAGGACGTACCCGACGCCCTGCGAAACGATTACGCCCGGGATATCGCAGACGCGCTGAGAGACTGATCGACACCCATGGGAGGTAGTACCAAGGGGTTGCTGCGGGCGATCGTTGTCCCCTCGCTGAGCATCCTTGCCGCGACGGCAGACGCCGCCGCGGTATCTGTCATGCTACAGGGCGGGTCGGCGGCAGCACTTCGGGAGCGTGTCGAGTCCGTCGGGGGCGAAGTGACTCACTTCCTGCCGATCATCGACGCCGTCGGCGCACGGCTGACGCCTGCCCAGGTGGACCGGTTGCGTGACCTGCCCGGGGTCCACCGCATCATCGATGACCTCGACCGACAGGAGCCCGAGGCAGCGCCCCCCGCCTGCCAGCTCGGCGGTGCCCTGGAATTAGGCATCGACGGAACCAGGGTGGAGTGGACCCTGTATAACAAGGGCGAAGACGAGGCCAGGCTGGAAAGTGTGAGGGCCTCCTGGCCCACCGAACTGGGCAGGCTGGAAACGGCGAGCTTTGCCGGCCACGCGATGGTGACGCCCGTAGAAGACAGGGCAGGTGTCTCAACGATCCGCCCGGCTGCAAAGACTGCCTTGCCCGGCGGCGCCGCGGGTACGCTGGCGCTCGAATTCTCCCAGCCCTGGCCAACCGGGGAAGTGTTCCAGCGCGACCTGCAGCTGACTGCGAGTTATGCCGGTGACTGTGAAGTGGAGTTGATACCGGGCTACGACGACAACGACGGCGACAGTTACTACAGTACCGTTGCCGGCGCCGACCTGCTCCACCGGCACGGCATCACCGGCGCTGGCGTTACCGTAGCCGTGCTGGATTCCGGACTCTGGGATGATCCGCGCCTTACCCACGACACCCGCGGCGAGCTCCGCGTCCTCGCCAGCTACGACGCCATTGCCGGCGAAGAGGTCGATAACGCCTTTGATGAGAGTGGCCATGGCAGCCACATGACCAGCATCCTCGCGCAAAGCCGCGCCATAACCAGGCCGGGCACCGAGCCCGGCGCCTGGCGCGGCGTGGCCCCTGATGCGCGGCTCGTGGTGGTCAAGGCCTTCAGCCGGGAAGGCCAGGGAGACCTGCTGGATATCGTTCGCGGCGTGCAATGGATCGTGGACCACCGGGAAAGTTACGGCATTCGTGTCATCAACCTCTCCTTCGCCGCCAAACCCCGCTGGCCGTACTGGCAGGACCCCATCAACCAGGCGCTCATGCGCGCCTGGGATGCCGGCATCGTAGCGGTCGCCGCGGCGGGCAACGAAGGACCGGAGGCCATGACCATAGGCTCCCCGGGCAACCTGCCCTACCTGATCACCGTAGGCGCCATCACTGACAGCTGGACCTTCGATGACCCCAACGACGACTACCTGCCCGACTTCTCCTCGCGAGGCCCCACACCGAGCGCCCACATCAAGCCGGACCTCGTCGCTCCGGGAGGGCATATGGCGGGCCTCACGAGACCGGGATCGACACTGACAGAGGAATTTCCCGAATATCAGCTTCTGAACGGGGACTTCGTGATGACCGGCACTTCTCAGGCTGCCGCGCTCGTCTCGGGCCTGGTGGCCCTGCTGCTCCAGGTAGAGCCGGAGCTGACCGCGGATGACGTAAAGTGCAAGTTCCTGTCTTCCGCGGACCCGGCTATCAACGCCGATGGAAGGCTCAGCTACTCACCCTTTGCACAGGGGGCCGGCGCCATCAGCATTCAGCGTGCCCTCACGCTCGGGGATACCGGTTGCGGTAACCGGGGGCTGGACCTCAAGGCCGACATCGCAGGCGACAACCACTTCGAGGGGCCCGCAATCCTTGCCGCGGACGGCACGCCCACGCTGCCCGGGCTTGCGACGATGGTCGGCTCCGAGCCACCCGAAAAGGGACACAGCAATAATCGCCGCTGGGGTATCAAGGCCCACATAGAGCGGCCCCGGCTTACTGCCGAAGAGGCAGAATCCTCCCCCGACCCACAAATGCCCTTCGACTGGCACGGCCTCTACCTCGAGGAAAAAGAGAGAGTGGAACAACTCTCACGCGTACAAAAATAGCGAACCGCAACCACGACGGACACCCCGCACCCACCGTCAGCCGCGAAGCAGCGACAGGCTCGAAATCACCTTGTCTACAACACCCGCGCAGGACAACGCGCCTGCAGCTGCCCCTACCCCAAAGGGGGTACCTCCCCACCTTCATCAAAACAGCCCTCGCCACTAAGGTCATCGTGAACTTGGAAAAACCGATCCCCAAAGGATCAGTTCAAGCACCAGCAGCGCGGCAGAGCCGCCACTGGCAACGCGAAACTTGACGACGAAGGTGGGCGTGGGACTATGAATCGTGTGAGATGGATCAGGAGTGTTGGACTCGCTACTGCAGCAAGCGCAGTACTAATCAACAGCGCGATCGCAGACTCCTCGGACAACCCGGCCGGAACTGTCCGAGCCGCAATCGCATCCAGCCAGAACTATGCCGCGGGAGATCACAAGGCTTATAAGTGGAACCGGCTTAAAACTGAATCGCGTGCTACCGGTAGCACAAACGAAGCAGCCGGCACCGGCGGCTTCGCATGGTCTGATGACGTCAAGCCAGAAGCAGACATGCGCAGCTCCAAGGCCGTAGCTAGCTACACAGGCACAGCACAAGCATCAGCTAGTTCCACCGGGTACCGGTGGGGCATTCGCGGCTACGTTAACCAAGCGGGGTATCGCTGGGGTATCCGTAGCGACGCCGACCAGGCGGGTTATCGCTGGGGTATCCGTAGCGATGCAGACCAGGCAGGCTACCGCTGGGGCATCCGCAGCGATGCAGACCAGGCAGGCTACCGCTGGGGCATCCGCAGCGATGCAGACCAGGCAGGCTACCGCTGGGGCATCCGCA